>NZ_JAINWD010000021.1:0-103447 GCF_021021315.1 Halomonas sp. IOP_14
GATTCGAACCTGCGACCTTTGCAACCCCATTGCAACGCGCTACCAAGCTGCGCCACGCTCCGCTGTCTTTATTGGCCGCTACATCTTTGCCTCAAGACGGTGCGTATACTAGCGGTTTCTTGCATAAATGAAAAGCCCTTATAGCGCTTTCTTTTCAAGTATTTGTCACACACCGCTATAAATCTCATCACCCTTTATGGCTTACGTTGATCGGCTTCAAGCAGCAGATAAGCCATTGCGTCATATACACCGGGGGCCGTTACGATTAAATGATCCGGGTAGATATCTTCCGGCACCGCTGAAGGTACTGGGTATAGATGCCCTACTCGCGCGCCGGCTTCCCGTGCAATAACCCAGCCTGCAACGAAATCCCAGGGCGAGACACTCTCGTAATATGCATCCAGACGACCACAGGCTACATCGCATAAATCGAGCGCTGCTGCGCCATTACGACGTACGTCTTGGCACTCAAACAGCACAGCTTCCAAGCGCTTCAAAAGTTGCTTACGCTCCTCTTTACGGTAGGGAAATCCTGTCCCTACCAGGGTGTTCGCCAGTGATTCCGCACTGCTTGGCTGTATGGTTTGACCGTTGCAAAAAGCCCCAGAGCCTTCTGCAGCACTAAAGGTCTCACCTAAAAACGGTGCATGAACAACGCCCACCTTGGCAACGCCCTCTTCCATCCAGCCAATGGAAACCGCTACGTGGCGAAGCCCTTGAGCAAAATTAACCGTGCCATCAATAGGATCCACCACCCACAGCTTAGGTGCTGTTTCATGCAAAGCGCTTTCTGGAGCAAGCTCTTCACTCAGCCGCGCTTCCCCCGGAAAGTGCTCCTCCAGGCGTTGACTAATGAGTTCATCCACGGCCACATCCACGTCGGTGACCAACTCATTATCCTTTTTTAAGCGCTGGGCAAAGCCTTGCTGCTCCCGCGCCTTGATAATCATCTGCCCAGCTTCTTCGGCAATAGCGATAGTAATTTCAAGACGTGCGGCTAGTGTGTGGTCGCTCATTGAATCTCCCTTTAGGACGCGATGATACTGTGAGCTTCTACCATAAGCCGCCGGGATGTAATTTTCGAGTCATACCGACTTGCGCTTGCAATGGTTAACGCAATACGTCTACCAATACATCCACCACGATGCGCGTGGCAGCTTCAATTAGCACCACATCGGCACCAACACGCTCCCACTCATAGCCTGGGTAGCGCGGCAATTGAGATGCTAACTGGCCGTCAAAACGCTTGGCGATACCTGGGGGCAAAGGTTTGCCACGCTCAAGGTTGCGCTGAATACCTGGCGGCAACGATTCGGCTCGCGGTGCGTCATGCCGGCGCAGCAGCTGGCGCAACTCACGTTCGTTAATGCGTGGTAAATCAACCCGCTCATCGCGGAAGTGACCAGGTCGGTTAGATTCATGTTGCAGGTGCTGGCCCTTATCGCGGGCACCGTGAGCCGGGGCATGGTCAGGCTGAGCAAAGGCTGCGCTATTAACTAGCAATGCGCCAAGCGCGCTTATGGCAATCAGTTTGATGGGCTTCACTGTAAGCTCCTCGCTTAAGGTCAGAGTTTATAGTGTAAAGAACAAATGAGTAGGAAGTATGGAAGTAATAAAGGGCACGTGGGCCCTTTGGAATTAATAAGTAAAGAGCTAGGGACGACAAGCTGAGGGAAGAAAGGTATCGTCGATAGTAGTGCTGCTACAACGCCAACCAGTAATTTGCCCACCGCTAGTGCTAGCAGTTGCCACAGCATCATTCGTCGTTTCATTGCTGATAAGTGGTTGAATCACCATTGAAGAGCCGCTATGAACGCCATTATCAAATGCGACGGTGAACCCACCGCTCGCTTGTCCATTTAGTGTCACACCACTGATGTACTGACCACCTATTTGATTTGCGGTATTGGAGATGTAAGAAGGGGTGCTGTTTATTGTTTTATAGCCTACAAAGTTTCCATTCTCAGAAAAGTATAAACCGATGTCAGTTCTCAAACCTGCTGTAGCAGTAAAAGCCTCTGCAGCCTGCGCGCGACCCACATAATTTTGATATTGCGGTATGGCAATAGATGCCAATACACCAATAATCGCAACGACGATCATCAGCTCAATCAGCGTGAAACCGCCTTGGGTGGTGTTACGAGAAATTGGCTGTGCAGCATTCTGCATGAAGGCATCTCCTGTGGGGTGAAGGAAAAGCCTTTTTAAGGATCGTGGATCCTTAAAAAGAATTAGAAATCGTTGAAATTAAACTAACTTAAATGGTCTACTTTTACAACGAACCTTATTAATATGATCGGCTTAGCTGACTACCGCTTTAACTACGTGAAAGGATTAGTCATTTCATCCCTGTAAACGCTAGTTTATGGTACAAGTAACACGCTTATATCGATGTAAAACAGGTTTTTTGATGAGCCAGCCCTCCTTAGAGTCGACTTTAAGCCACGCCTCCGCACATGGCGACCTGCGCGGCATTGCCCAGCGCTTGGTCAAGCACGGCTTGCTGACCAACGCCCAGGCCGCAACAGCGGAAACAACCGCCTCGGACTTGGAAATATCGTTACTTCAGCATGTGATCGAAAGCGGCCTGGTCGACCCTAATAAAGCCACACTAGCGGCTGGCTGGGAGTATGGGCTTCCAGTCATTAACCTGGAGGCGGTGCGGCCTACCTCACTGCCTCCCGCTGCAGACTATCCTGTCAAAGTACTGCAGAGCCTTAACGTTTTGCCATTAGCGCGCCACGGTCATCGCCTCACGGTGGCGGTGCCCTACCCCGCCACATTGACGCAACTGGATGAATTGCAGTTTGCAACAGGCCTGAGCATTGAAGGCATCCTCGCGCCCGTTGATCAAATCACTGTCGTTCTCAATAGCTACCTTGCTCACAACGAGCGCGGCATGCTGGATGAGTTGGACGATGTGGTCAGCTCGCTGAGCATTATGCAGAACAACGGCGGTAACGATGTACCGCTGGAAGAGTCTTCCCAAAATAGCGAAGATGCACCCATCGTTAAATTTGTGAACAAAATTCTGCTAGATGCTATCCGCCGAGGCGCCTCCGATATCCATTTCGAACCTTACGAAGCGCTTTACCGAGTACGCTTTCGGGTTGATGGAATGCTCATAGAAGTGGCACGGCCACCATTCGCCATGCGCAATCGTATCGCGGCCCGGCTAAAAATCATGGCCCGCCTTGATATTTCCGAGCGCCGCCTGCCTCAGGATGGCTCGATAAAACTCAAGCTCTCGCGCACCCGCTCCCTCGATTTCCGGGTTAATTCGCTGCCTACTGTCTATGGTGAAAAGTTGGTGCTGCGAATATTAGACCCTACCGCAATGCAGCTAGGTATTGAGCAACTTGGATTTACCGACGAACAACGGCGCTATTATGAGCACGCCTTAAAACAACCCCAAGGCATGATTCTAGTAACCGGCCCTACCGGTAGTGGTAAAACCGTTTCGCTGTATACCGGCATTAATATTCTTAATAAAGTGGAACGTAATATTTGCACCGCCGAAGATCCGGTTGAAATCAAAGTCGCTGGTATCAATCAGGTGAATGTATTGCCTAAGATCGGCCTCGATTTTGCCAGTGCGTTAAGAGCGTTTCTGCGCCAAGACCCTGATGTGGTCATGGTGGGCGAGATTCGTGACCTTGAAACAGCCGAAATTGCCGTCAAAGCGGCTCAGACAGGCCACCTGGTACTTTCCACGGTGCATACCAACTCGGCAGCTGAGACACTGACTCGACTGGCTAATATGGGAGTCTCTTCGTTTAATATCGCCAGCGCCGTTAGCTTGATTGTTGCCCAACGGCTGGCTCGCAAACTATGCACACACTGCAAAGAGCCCATTGACATTCCCCACGAGGCGCTGCGCAAAGAAGGCTTTAGTAGCGAAGAAATCCATCAGGCAACGATCTACAAACCGTTAGGTTGCAAGCACTGTACTCACGGTTATAAAGGTCGAATTGGCATTTATGAGGTAGTGCCGATCACCGAAGCGATGCGTCAACTAATTATGCGTGATGCCAACGCCTTAGATATTGATCAACAGGTGCGCAAGGAGGGCTATCCAAGCCTTCACCGCAGTGGGTTACTGAAAGTCATGCAGGGTATTACCAGCCTGGAAGAGGTTAACCGAGTGAGCAAGGAGTAAGGCATGGCTAAAACGGCACGTCGACGCCAAACGCCCGCCATCAAGCTAGCGCGCTGGAAATGGATCGGTAAAGCCCCCCAGGATAGAGCGCTAAGCGGTGAGATGATTGGCCGCAGTAAAGCCGAAGTAGCCGCTAAACTCACCAAGCAAAATATCGTTATCCACCGGATTAGTAAAAAAGCCAACCTAGGCGGCAACGGCCGAATTAACCCCAACGATGTTATGGTCTTTGCGCGCCAGATGGCCACAATGGTTCGCGCTGGTATCCCCTTGCTACAGGCGCTTCAAGTGGTGGCAGAGAGCCTAAAAAAACCTGCTATGGTTGCCCTAATGCAACAGATGATAAGCGATATATCATCGGGCTCCAGCTTCTCTGATGCATTGAACCGTCACCCCAAACACTTTGATCGCCTGTTTGTTAACCTAGTCAGCGCTGGCGAGCAGTCAGGTGCGCTGGATCAAATGCTTGATCGTCTTGCGACCTATAAGGAGAAGGTTGAGTCGCTGAAAGCGCGAGTAAAAAAAGCGCTTTGGTACCCCACCACCGTTATGACGATTGGCATTGCAGTCACCATGCTGCTATTGATTAAAGTAGTGCCTGAATTTGAAAGCATGTTCCAGAGCTTTGGCGCTGAACTTCCAGCACTGACCCAGTTGACCGTGAATTTATCCGAGCTTGCCCAGCGTTATTGGCTAGTGGCACTCGGCGCAGTGTTTGCTGCCATGTTCCTGCTCAAAATAAGCATTCAGCGCTCGCCCAATGTCGCCTACCGCATGCACGCACTGCTGCTTCGGTTACCGGTCATTGGCGACATCGTGCATAAATCCGCGATCGCGCGCTTTTCTCGCACGTTAGCGACGACCTTTGCCTCCGGTGTACCGCTCGTAGAAGGCTTAGATACCGCCGCCGGTGCCACCGGTAATAAAGTGTACGAACGCGCGGTGGTACAAACGCGCCAGGACGTAGCCACCGGGCAACAGCTACACTTCGCCATGCGGATGACCAACCGCTTTCCCCCCTTGGCAATCCAAATGGTCAGTATCGGTGAAGAAGCGGGGTCGCTGGATGCCATGCTTAATCGTGTTGCCGATTATTACGAAGAAGAAGTCGACAATAAGGTCGATGCTCTTACCTCGCTCATGGAGCCGGTTATTATTGTAGTACTGGGCGTGCTCGTTGGCAGTGTGGTTGTCTCTATGTACTTACCCATTTTCGACTTGGGCGCAGCCCTCTAAGCACCAAATGCTTAGGCTCTGTCAGAAAACTGGCTGCGCTCGACCATACGGCGTTAAAAATCGGCTCAAAGTACTCATTTACACCATGTAAACTCCGTCTTTTCGCCGATTTTTGCCTTGTCTGGCCTTCGCTCGCCGACTTTTCAGACAGAGCCTAAAAAAACGCTAATTTCTAGAAACCTAAGGAGTTCCATGCATCACCCTCCGTTTATCCTGTGGTTAATCGTTTTATTGATTGGGCTATGCCTGGGCAGTTTTCTAAATGTGGTGATTACGCGCCTGCCGGTGATGCTGATGCGTGGCTGGCGTAATGAAGCCCGCGAAGCACTTGAGCTTAGCGCTGAACACTCACCACGCTTTAATTTGGTCACACCAGGCTCTATGTGTCCACGCTGTGAAGCCCCCATTGCATGGCACGACAACCTGCCACTGATTGGCTGGATAAAGCGCCGCGGCCGCTGCGCTGAGTGCCAAACGCCGATTAGCGTTCAATATCCTCTGGTAGAAGTAGCCGGTGGCTTACTGGCCATGGCGGTGCTAGCGCTCCACGGGCTTACGGCAGAATCAGCCTTCGTCTACGGGGCCTGTCTGATGCTGTTAGTGCTCGCCGTGATCGACTTTCGCACCCAGCTTCTCCCCGACATCATCACCCTCCCCTTGCTTTGGGCAGGGTTACTGTTTCAGCTCCTCTTCCAGCCACTGATGCTGCCAAGTGCCGTTATCGGCGCAATGGTAGGCTATCTTTCACTGTGGAGCTTTTATTGGCTATTCAAACTGGCCACCGGCAAAGAGGGTATGGGCTATGGCGACTTTAAGCTGCTGGCAGCACTAGGCGCCTGGCTGGGTTGGAGTTTTTTACCGCTAATATTGATACTTTCCGCAGGGCTTGGGGCCATTGTTGGGATAGTTGCCCAGGCCTACTCACCTAACCTACGCGGCACACCGTTTCCCTTCGGCCCTTTTCTCGCCCTCGCCGGCTGGGTGGCGTTGTTAGTCGGTGATGAAATAATGGCAATGTATCTCAACCTGCTTATGTAAAATTGAGCCATGTGAACTTTGGCCATGTGAAACGTGGCCCTATAAACTTTAGCTATATGAGGCAGCAGATGATTATCGGATTAACGGGTGGCATTGGATCGGGAAAATCGACCGTCGCTCGCGCCTTCGAAACGCTTGGCGCTGCCTGGGTCGATGCCGATGATGTCGCCAGGGAAATAGTCTTACCTGAAGAACCGGCACTGCTAGCCATTAGAAATCGCTTCGGCGGTCAGGTCATGCACCAGGATGGCACGCTTAATCGCGCCGCCCTGCGCGAGATTATTTTTAACGATCCAAAACAACGCCAGTGGCTAGAATCCATCACACACCCCAGAATAAGGGAGCGGCTATTGCAGCATTTAGCGCGGCTCAAAGCCCAGGGAGCGCCTTACGTGCTGCTTGTGTCACCGTTACTGTTTGAGTCGGGTCAAAACACACTAGTAAACCGCGCGGTGGTTGTCGATGTGCCCCAAGCGCTACAATTATCGAGAACCCAACAGCGTGATGGGGTGAGTGAAAGCCAGGTGCGTGCTATTCTCGCCGCCCAACTTTCCCGCGAACAACGGCTAGCAAAGGCAGATGACGTGATAGATAACAGCGGTGACCACGCCAGCATGATGGAACAAGTGGCACGGCTTGATGAACGCTACCGTCGACAGCTTAACTACTGAGATATCGCACTTGTTAACGCAATTGGAGTTTTTTTATGGCTCGCCCTGCAAACGATTCCCCGCTAGAAGTTAATTGTCCGCAGTGCGCTAAGCGCGTGCCCTGGTTACCAGAAAGCACTTACCGCCCTTTCTGCAGTAAGCGTTGCCAACTATTGGATTTGGGTGCCTGGGCCGATGAGTCACATCGCATATCGGGCGAATCTGCCATGGATGAAGCCGATATAGAAACCTTACTGGCGCAAGCCGACAAGGATGCACCACTGACCTAGTTTTTACGAAAACTGACTTAACGAGCACTGACACTGACTATGGCCGAGATAAACGCTAACCCATCATCGCCTTCGGCCTATCATCTGCTGCTTCAACTGGAGCAGCAGTTTGATCATCTACTTGCAACCATTGAAGCCGCTGTTTCACTATACGAACAGCAACTACCGGCAACATGGCTCTTTCATCAAACGGCGCCGTCTAGCGATTGGTTGCGTAAAGCCCTGTTCGATATGTGGCATGAGCAGGATCAAGATGGCCGTGAGACGCGCAACTATATTGCCGTAGTAGCCGCTAATGACGAGCTACTAATGACAATAGACGCTGTAAATCAAGCCAAGGTCAGTTTTAGTGACCAATTACAACATATCAAACAGGCATTTCCCCAAACACTTAGCGATGCAAAAAGTCGCCTACCGAAACGCCACCCTCACGTTGATGAAGTGTTACGCCGCAATGGACTTGCCCGTTTACATCTTAAACAGAGCTGGCGGCAGCTACCTATCGCACAAGCGCCTGTCTCACGCATTCGCTTTGCTTGGTACAGTAGTGGTCGCTCTATTAAACGCCTGTCAGTTCAAGAAGCTGAACATAAGCTATTGCAGCTTGATACTGATGCACCGCATATTCGTATTCAGCTACGCAAGCTAGCCGGTATTCCAAGCGGCGAAGTGCTTGCCCAGGTGCAAACTCAGGCCCCGCTGATGCGGGCAAACCTGTTTTTTACCGAACCACTCGACGATGGGCATACACGACGGGCACTGAATGCCGCTATGCCTATTTTTGTGCCTGACAATAACCAGCGGCTGCCCCACATTAACCTGCCTACGCCAGAACCTCCCACTGCCCGCACACGGGCAAGACGACGCGATGAGAAACTAGAGCAGGATGTATTTCTACCGAGCTTGAGGATTTATCGCTACCGTTAGCATAAAGGCACCTGCAAAGACTTCTACGGTGTTTTGGATATGCTAGCTGCAGGCACTACATCCTGCTGCCATACCCCATAGCCAAGCAGCGCTTCGATCAGCTCGGCCAGGTCGTAATGATCCACACCATACTCGCTCAACAAAGCTTCAAAGCGCTGTTTAAAAATACGCTCCCGCTCTTGTTGCTGTTCCTCCTGCTGGCTTTCTAAATCTTCTTGCTCCAATGCCGCAAGCGAGCGTACCGGCGGGCCTGTCGGTATATCGAAACCGCTCTCTGGGTCATCTAATTGGCGTAAAGCCTGCGCAAAAGCATCGTCTAACTCACGAAACTTACGCAGCTTCTCGCGCTCATCTATCGGCTTTTGAACCTTTTGATATTTCATCGATGTTTCATTTACACCTTGCTTGAAATGGTCGATATGACTGCCAATGTCGCTTTTTTTGGCAAAAACTGTGCACAAACGCGTAAAGCTAACGAGCAAACTTGCCTTTGCCACCCAATTACCAGCATAAAGGCATCATTATTAGGTATATGAGGGTAACCCACACATTTATCAAACACGTCACAGTCAGCGACAACGCATTAATTGATGCCTCGCATCAACATTACCCACAAGTAGCCTGAATAGAGATTCCACTCTCATCAGTAAGCTGAACTTTTTCCTTTCAGCCAGGTTACCAACACTAACGCACTGGGAGAGTGCATTACAGGCAAGATAAGCACGACCTGTATGATTCACGTATTAGAGGCCAGATAATGTTCAACGCGATGACACGAGCTGAGATCTGGCTGCAGGACACACTTGATAAGCCACTCGGTATTGAAGACCTTGCGAATCACATAGGGTATTCATCTTCCCAAGTTCGGCGCCAATTTCGCCAAAGCTTTGACATCTCACCTAGCGCCTACCGTGAAATAAGGCGATTGGAGCGCGCAGCGGTGTTGCTAGGGCTTACTCCTCTCAATATAGCGCAAATTGCGATACGTTGCGGGTACCATAACCACTCGTCGTTTTCCCGGGCATTTCAACGTCGCTATCAGCTGAGTCCGCGCCATTTTCGACAAACCCTGAAAACCGCGCTCATTCAGCCAAAACCGCATCCTGTTTTTAACACGCGCATCGAAAAAAGCAATGACCGCCAAATGATCCTAATGCGCCTCTACAAAGCTCCCACGCATATTAAGGGGCTAGGGGATGCCAGCTATCAGAATAAGCAGCTAGCGCGCTTACAGGCGCGCCTTAGACTATCAACGACCGTCATTGCACTGCCCGACATACTCGCAGATAAGGTTAATGCACTTAATAGTGAATTTTTTCATTCATACCGTACCGACTTTGGTCTTTACCTATCGGATACGGACAATGCACAAGACATTGCGTTACCAGTGCACTACCGGCGGGTCGACATTCCCACCCACCACTACGCGAGCACGTGCTTTGACGACTTCGCTGATCTAAATAGCGCGTTGATGCATACCATCATGTATCTACTTCACAAGAAAAATGTCTGTCACGTTAGCGGCCACCCTCCGCAGGTATTATGGAAAGCGAACCATTTAGAACTTCGTATTCCCTTAATAGCCTAGCAGTGATGGTCACGTCTTAGCGATATAGCTGAACACAGGGCAATAAAAAACCGGCATTCCTGTACAGAAATGCCGGTTGTTAACTAACTTAGTCTTCCATGCGCTCCAGCCAAGACTCGACGGTTTCATCGCCATACTGATCTTTCCAGCTACGCAGACCCTTATGGTTGCCGCCACGAGTCTCAATGACTTCCCCCGTTTTGGGGTTTTTGTAAATTTTAAGACGACGCTTACGACGTGCATTGCCACTGGCTGTGGTTTTAGCCGTACGCTGGTCAGCAGCCGGATCCAATAAGGCAATGACATCGCCTGGGCGCTTGCCAAACTCAGTCATTAGCGCTTCAAGTTTGGCCTTAAATTCCAACTCGCTTTTTAGACGCTGGTCGCCTTCTAAGCGCTGCAAATCTTCCTGAAGCTGCTTTAGCTGCTGCTCTTTTTGGATATATTCGTTAAGTAATGACATCGAGGTTCCTTTAATAGCTTATCCAACTGAATGGGGCTCAGCTGAATGGGATCTAACTGAGGTGCAGATTGACAACCTTGACACCCACTAGTTCAGAATGCAGGGACATTATTCCTGTAAAAAGAGTAACTGACAACAGTCTAGTTGATTTTCACTCAATTACTAATCGTTTTTTTAAAACTCAATTGCTGCTTAAAGAGTTTAACCCTAATAGAACATGGCGACTATACACACCTACCGTAGAGCTATTACAAGCACTCAACCACTACAAACAAAAGCGCCGCCCATAAGGGCGGCGCTTTTACAAACCAATAACTAATCGATAATTAGTCTTGGCCCATCTGCTGCTTGATCAAATCACCGATGGTGGTCGGGCCACCTGCAGTTTCCGGCTCTTGCTCACGCATCTTCTTCAGGTTCTGACGCGTATCGTCTTGGTCTTTCGCTTTTACCGACAGATTGATCTGACGACTCTTACGATCAACACTTACAATACGGGCTTCTACGCTGTCGCCTTCATTCAGCACATTGCGCGCGTCTTCTACGCGGTCAGCACTGATTTCAGAGGCTTTCAGCACAGCAATAACGTCAGTCGCCAATTCAACTTGAGCTTCTTTAGCATCAACTTCAATGACGCGACCCGTTACGATGCTGCCCTTATCGTTGACTGACAGGTACTCAGCAACGGGGTCAGAATCCATCTGCTTGATGCCCAGCGAGATGCGCTCACGCTCAGGATCAATAGACAGGATAACGGCTTCAGCTTCATCGCCTTTCTTAAAGCTGCGTACAGCTTCTTCGCCAGTATCAGTCCAAGAAATGTCAGACAAGTGAACCAGACCGTCAATACCGCCTTCTAGGCCGATAAAGATACCGAAGTCAGTAATTGACTTGATGGTACCGGAAACACGGTCACCCTTGTTGTAGTCAGTGTTGAAGGTTTCCCACGGGTTAGCAGTGCACTGCTTGATACCCAGAGAAATACGACGACGCTCTTCGTCGATATCCAACACCATGACGTCAACATCATCGCCCACTTGAACGACTTTAGACGGATGGATGTTTTTGTTAGTCCAGTCCATTTCAGAAACGTGAACCAGACCTTCAACACCCTCTTCCAGCTCGGCAAAGCAGCCATAGTCAGTCAGGTTAGTGACGACCGCGTGTACTTTCATGCCTTCTGGATAACGCTCTTTAATGTTGACCCACGGATCTTCGCCCAACTGCTTCAGACCCAGTGAAACGCGATTACGCTCACGGTCAAACTTCAGAACTTTGACGTTGATCTCATCGCCAACGGCAACGATTTCGGACGGATGCTTAATACGCTTCCACGCCATGTCTGTAATGTGCAGCAGGCCGTCAACACCACCCAGGTCTACGAAAGCGCCGTAGTCTGTCAGGTTCTTAACGATACCCTTGATCTGCTGACCTTCTTGCAGAGTTGCCAGCAGCGCTTCGCGCTCGGCACTGTTCTCTGCTTCCAGAACCGCACGACGTGATACCACAACGTTGTTGCGCTTCGGATCGAGCTTGATGACTTTAAAGTCCAGCTCTTTGTTTTCCAGGTGCGCAGTGTCGCGAACTGGACGAACGTCAACCAACGAGCCCGGCAAGAAGGCACGGATAGAGTCAACTTCAACAGTGAAGCCGCCTTTAACCTTACCGTTAATAACGCCCTTAATGATTTCGTCTTTCTCGAAGGCTGCTTCAAGAATCTTCCAAGCTTCTGCACGCTTGGCTTTTTCACGAGACAGACGCGTTTCACCGAAACCATCTTCTACGGCTTCAAGTGCAACGTGCACGTCGTCACCGATAGCGATGTTCAGATTACCGTGCTCATCGCGGAATTGTGACGCAGGGATCTGACCTTCAGATTTCAGACCAGCGTTGACAGTAACCCAGTCACCGTCAATGTCGACAACCTGAGCCGCGACAATAGCGCCTGGCTCCATGTTGATGTCGTTAAGAGACTGTTCAAACAGCTCAGCAAAGCTTTCGCTCATGGTGTTCCTACGTAATTACGTTGTTGAGGCATAAATGCCTTCTCCGCACCACCAGCAAGTGCGGGCCTAATGTCACTCAGCCTTTGGGGGTGTTAACGCTGGTTAGACCTGACCGGGCTCACCGATGTGAGTTTAGTGCCCTGCCACGTCGTGACACCTATCCAAAAGCGCCGCAAGGGAGAATCAGACGCCGCTTACCAGCCCTTTTTGGGCGAGCAGTTCGGTCAGTCGATCAACCACTTCCGGTATGCTCAGGCGCGTGGTATCAAGCGTAATGGCATCATCTGCCGGCTTGAGAGGAGCCACACTGCGCTGCGTGTCGCGTGCATCGCGTGCCTGAATCTCCTTTAAAAGACTCGAAAGACTAGCATCCACCCCGGCTTCCTGCAACTGCAGATAGCGTCGACGCGCCCGTTCATCGGCGCTGGCGGTTAAAAAAATCTTCAGCGCCGCGTCAGGAAACACCACGGTACCCATGTCACGACCATCCGCCACCAAGCCCGGCGCTTGGCAAAAATCGCGCTGGCGCTGTAGCAGGGCTTGGCGCACCGCAGGCAGTGCCGCCACTTGAGAAGCTCGCTCGCCGGCCTGTTCGGTGCGAATCACCTGGCCAACATCTTCACCCTCAAGCAGTGTACGTGGCTGCCCCTCTTCCACAGGAAACGCCACATCTAACTGCTCTGCCAAGCGTGCCAGGCCCAACTCGTCGTCAACGGCTACGTTGTGCTTAACTGCTGCTTGAGCCGTCAGTCGATAAAGTGCGCCACTATCGAGAAGATGCCAGCCTAGGCGCTCTGCCACCAAGCCACTGATCGTACCTTTACCTGCGCCGCCAGGCCCATCAATGGTGACAACGGGAGCAGCAGCAACACGATCATTCATGCGCGCCCTCCACGCTAACGCCCATGCCAATACGCGTGGCTAATTCGACAAAGTCAGGGAATGAGGTCGCCACATTGGCGCAGTCTTCAATCACAATTTCTGCACTTGCACGTAGTGATGAAATCGCAAACGCCATGGCAATACGGTGATCGCCCAGACTATCGACACGCCCACCGCCGTAGCTCGCTTTTTGCGCATCGCCATTGCCGACAATATCGATGCCGTCGTCTACAACGGTGTGCTGCACACCTAACACAGCCAAGCCATCGGCCATGGCCTGAATGCGATCAGACTCTTTGACCCGTAGCTCTTCAGCACCTCTAAGACGGGTCACACCCTCGGCATTAGCGGCGGCAATAAACAGCGCGGGGAATTCATCAATGGCTAACGGCACTTGCTCTTCGGGAATATCAATGCCTTTCAGCGGCGCATAGCGAATACGAATATCGGCCACCGGCTCGCCACCCACTTCGCGCTCATTCTCTAACGCCAAATTCGCCCCCATCAGGGTAAGAATATTGATTACGCCAATCCGGGTGGGATTAATGCCGACGTGTTCAAGGGTGATATCTGAGCCTGGGGTAATGGCAGCTGCCACTAAGAAGAAGGTTGCAGATGAAATATCCGAAGGCACATCAATGGGGCCTGCGGTGAGCTTACCGCCCCCTTTGAGCCAGCAGGTATCGCCCTCACGGGAAACCGCATAGCCAAAACCATTGAGCATACGCTCGGTGTGGTCGCGGGTCGGCGCAGGTTCGCGCACTCGAGTTTCGCCTTCGGCGTACAGCCCCGCCAGCAACAGGCAAGATTTTACCTGGGCACTGGCCATGGGCATATCGTAATGGATGCCTTTAAGCTTGGCGCCACCATGAATCTTCAACGGCGGACGCCCGCCCTCAGCGGTATCAATGGTTGCGCCCATCAAGCGCAGCGGGTCAGCCACGCGCCCCATAGGCCGTTTGGTTAGTGACTCATCGCCGGTCAGCTCGCTATCAAACGCTTGGCCTGCCAGCAGTCCTGAAAAAAGCCGCATGGCGGTGCCCGAGTTACCTACATAGAGCGGGCCTGCGGGGGCTTTTAAGCCATGCATACCCACACCGTGAATCGTCACGCGGCCCTGGTGCGGCCCTTCGATCGCCACACCCATTTCCCGAAACGCCTGCAGGGTCGCCAGGCTATCCTCACCTTCCAGAAAGCCTTTTACTTCAGTGACACCCTCAGCCAGCGCGCCCAACATGATAGAGCGGTGCGACATGGATTTATCGCCAGGTACGCGCAAACGCCCCTGGGCTTGACCGCCCGGCTGCACACGGTAGGTGACCTTACCTTGTGGTTGCATATGATATTCCGCCTGATAACTGGTTTTGTTCAATAAAGAGTCGAAATAGTGCCGGGCGTGGCTAGCCCGATCAAAGGTGGCAATCAGCGCATCGCTGTCACCGGCTTCTACCGCATGACGCAATCGAGAAAGCCCCGCTTCAAAATCATCCAGCGATGCTAAAACCGCCTGCTTGTTGGCAATAAAAATATCTCGCCACATCACCGGGTCGCTTCCCGCGATACGGGTAAAGTCGCGAAAGCCGCCCGCTGCGTAACGAAAAATATCTAGCCGCTCATCCTGACGGGCCAGCGTATCCACCAGCGAAAATGCCAGCAAGTGCGGCAAATGGCTGGTACGCGCCAACACTTGGTCATGGCGCTCTACGTCCATTTCCAGCACATCGGCACCACAGGCTTCCCATAAGCAGCGCACGCGCTGCAAAGCCTCACGGTCGACGTTCAGCTCAGGTGTCAAAATAACCTTGTGGTCTACATACAAACGCGGATTCGCCGCTGCCACACCGCTTTTTTCTGAACCGGCAATAGGGTGCCCCAGCACCATATTAGTGGGTACCTGGCCAAATACACGCTGAGCGCAGGCGCGGATAGTCGCCTTGGTACTACCAACATCGGTAATCACAACGTCAGCCGACGCGTTAGGTAGCGCTTCGGCCAAGCTTGCCATCACGCTCTCCATGGCGAGCACCGGCACTGCCAGCACTACCATGGTGGCGTCATTGACTTGCTCATCAAGGTGGGTACTGCCTGAGTCGATCAGCCCCATCTCAATACCGCGTGCAATCTCAGCTTCGTCAGGGTCACAGGCAACAATTTGACCCTGAAACCCTACCGCGCGCAGCGCTGCCGCTAGCGAACCACCAATCAATCCCAGACCAACAATCAATAGACGCGACTCATGACAGCCTGATGTTTTCACACCGTCTTCGGCCATTAACGTCACAGCACGCCTATGGGGTAAGAGCCCAGCACGCGTAGATCTGCCGCTCGTAGCTGCACCTCTTCAAGCACTGCCGCGACCTCAGGCTCATCACGATGGCCTTTAAAGTCGATAAAAAAGACGTAGTTCCACACACCGGTACGCGAAGGACGCGTTTCAAGGCGCGTTAAATCAATTTGGTGGCGATGAAAAGGCTCCAGCAGCGCATGCAGCGTCCCCGGCTGGTTGCGCATGGCAACCACAATAGAGGTTTTATCCTCTCCTGCCATGGGCACATCCTGGTTGCCAATAATCAAAAACCGCGTGGAGTTATCCGGGCTGTCTTCAATTTTTTCGGCAATGTGCTCAAGCCCATAAAGCTTGGCCGCCATATCACCTGCAATCGCCGCACTATGCCACTCGGTTTTGACTAACTTGGCCGCTTCCGCATTAGAGGAAACCGGCACGCGCTCCGCATGGGGATAGTGAGCATCCAGCCATTTACGGCACTGGGCAAACGACTGCGGGTGCGAGTAAATACGCGAGACCTTATCGCGGCGCGTCGTTTCACTGACCAGCAAATGGTGGTGAATACGCAGTACTACTTCGCCACAAATTTTAATCGAGGAATCCATAAAGGTGTCCAGGGTGTGATTAACCACCCCTTCGGTGGAGTTTTCCACCGGCACGACGCCGTAGTGTACGGCCCCCGCCTCTACTTCACGAAATACCTCGTCGATGGCTGCCATGGGCAGGCTAACAGCGCTTTCACCAAAGTGCTTGAGCGCCGCCTGTTGCGTAAAGGTACCTTCAGGGCCTAAGTAAGCAACTTTTACCGGCTGCTCAAGCGCCAAACACGCCGACATGATTTCGCGAAACAGCCGCGCCATCTCTTCTGAATCGAGCGGCCCCTTATTCAACGCCATAATGCGCCGAAGCACCTGCGCCTCTCGCTCAGGGCGATAAAACACCGCATCTTTATCTTCAGCTAGCTTGACATGGGCCACCTGCTGGGCACAGCTGGCGCGTTCACTGATCAGGTTCAGAATATCGCTATCGAGCTGATCGATACGCTGGCGCAACTCATCCAGATTGATCGACGTGTCGGACATCGTGATTTAGCCCCTTGTTTTTTCAAAATCGGCCATAAATGCAATTAAGGCATCTACCGCAGACTCAGGCACCGCGTTGTAAAGGCTGGCACGCATACCGCCCACACTGCGATGACCTTTCAAATTAAGCAGCCCCGCCGCATCGGCCTGCTGTAAAAACGCTTTATCCAGTGCCGAATCGGCCAGTACAAAGGGCACGTTCATGCGCGAACGGTTGGCTTTAGCAATTGGATTGCTATAAAGCTCGCTGGCATCAATCGCTGCGTAAAGTTTATCTGCCTTACGCTGATTGATAGCGTCCATCGCCGCCAATCCGCCAATATCGTCCTTCAGCCACTGAAACACCAGCCCGGCTAAATACCAAGCGTAAGTGGGGGGCGTATTGACCATCGAACCAGCGTCCGCCAGCATTTGATAATCAAATAGCGAAGGTATATTGGCCCTAGCTTTACCTAGCAGGTCGTCACGCACCACCACCAGCGTTAACCCGGCGGGGCCAATATTTTTCTGTGCCCCAGCGTAGATAACGCCAAATTCGCTAACGTCGATGGGCCCAGACAGAATGTTCGACGACATATCGCAGACCAGCGGCACGTGAGCACCATCGGCACGCTGAATATGCGGCGTATAATCAAATTCCAAGCCACCAATTGTCTCGTTAGAGGTGTAGTGCAAATAGGCAGCATCTGCGCTCACCCGCAGTTCGTCTTGTGCGGGTACCGCCGTATGACCGTTGGACTCACTGCTGGCAACCACATGGCAATCAAAACCAAGGTGCTTGGCCTCATTGAGCGCCTTCTTGCCCCAGATGCCGGTCTGAATAAAATTGCCTCTACCGCCTTGACCCAACAGGTTCATCGGCAGCATGGCAAACTGCAAGCTGGCCCCGCCCTGTAGAAACAGCACGCGGTAGTTATCCGGCACGCCCAACAGATGACGAAAGTCGGCTTCGGCACGCTCGGCAATGGCAATAAATTCATCGCTGCGGTGGCTCATTTCCATTACTGAAAGGCCGCGCCCCTGGTAGTCCAGCAACTCTTCCCGGGCGCGCTCCAGCACGGCCACTGGCAGGGCCGCTGGCCCTGCGCAGAAATTATAGTGACGTGTCATCAGTCCCCGTTTCCTGTGCATCATCGGATGTTTTATTCGCCTGTGCGTCTTCAAGGCTGCTTTCTTCAGGGTCACCCGCTCCTTCAAGAGCGCTTAGCTCGTCGCTCTCTTCCGGTTCATCAACGCGCACCGTCTTGACCAGCTTCTCCTCTTTGCCAAGACGAATCAGCATCACGCCCTGGGTATTCCGTGATGTGGTCGAGACCTCTTCCACACGGGTACGCACTAGCGTGCCGCGGTCGGTGATCAGCATCATTTCATCGCTGTCATAGACCTGCATCGCCGCCACGAGCGAACCGTTACGCTCGCTGGTTTGCATGGCGATGACACCCTGGCCACCACGACCACGCAGCGGGAATTCTTCCAGGCGCGTGCGCTTGCCGTAACCATTCTCACTGGCGGTCATAATGTAGATCTGACCAACGGCGGTCTCGGCTACAGTGCTCTCTTGGGCACCGTCTTGCGTTTCCCCTTCGGCATCCGCCTCGGCGTCGATCTGCTGGCTTTTAGGAATAATCAGGCTAATGACTTCCGCGTCGCCGGCTAGGCGCATACCACGCACCCCGCGGGCAGTACGCCCCATGGCGCGGGCTTTGCCCTCTTCAAAGCGAATCGCCTTGCCGTTAGACGACAGCAGCATGGCATGGTCATTACCCGTGGTAATCGCCGCACCAACTAAGCGGTCACCCTCTTCCAGGTCAATGGCAATCAGGCCAACGCTGCGTGGGCGCGAGAACTGCTCAAGGCTAGTCCGCTTAACGGTGCCTTTGGCTGTAGCAAAGAAGATGTAGTTATCAGGGTTGTAGTCGCGCACCGGCAAGATGGCGTTGACCGCTTCACCTTCTTCAAGCGGCAGCATATTCACCAGCGGTTTACCCCGCGATCCACGGCTGGCGTTGGGCATTTCGTACACCTTCAGCCAGTACACTTTGCCGCGATTTGAGAACAGCAGCACGGTGTCATGAGTAGAGGCCACCAGCAGATGTTCAATCACGTCTTCGTCTTTCATGGCCGTTGCGGACTTACCGCGGCCACCACGGCGCTGAGCCTGATAATCCGACAGCGGCTGCGTCTTGGCATAGCCTGAACGCGACACGGTTACCACCATGTCCTCTTCGGCGATTAAGTCCTCCATCGACAAATCGAGGTGACTAGCCTGAATTTCAGTACGACGGTCATCGCCAAACTGATCACGCACCGCCCGCAGCTCTTCGCGAATCACTTCCATCAAGCGGTCAGCAGAGGCCAGGATCTCGGTTAGCTCGGCAATTTTCTCAAGAATGCTGAGGTATTCATCAAGCAGCTTCTCAGTCTCAAGTCCCGTCAAGCGATGCAGGCGTAGCTCAAGAATCGCCTGCGCCTGGGCAGGAGAAAGCCGATAAGAGGTGGCCGCGGTATTTAAACCAAAACCCTCTTCCAGCTCTTCTGGCTTGCAAGAAGTAGCCCCGGCCCGCTCTAACATGGCGGTCACCTGACCGGGCTGCCAAGTCTTGGCGAGCAGCTTTTCACGCGCTTCAGCCGCGTTGGGTGAGGCTTTGATCAGCTCAATCACTTCATCGATATTCGAGATAGCGACGGCCAAGCCTTCCAACAGATGCCCACGCTCACGGGCTTTTTTCAGCTCATACAGTGTGCGCCGGGTAACCACTTCGCGCCGGTGACGAATAAAGGCTTCCAGCATCTCTTTAAGATTGAGCGTGCGTGGCTGGCCATTTTCCAGCGCCACCATGTTAATCCCGAACACGTTTTGCAGCTGCGTTTGAGCAAACAGGTTATTGACCACTACTTCGCCGGACTCACCGCGCTTGATTTCAATCACCACGCGCAGACCATCTTTATCCGACTCATCGCGCAGTTCGGCGATGCCTTCAATCTTCTTCTCTTTCACCAGCTCGGCGATCTTCTCGATCAACCGCGCCTTATTCACCTGATAAGGCAGTTCGGTGATGATGATGTGATCGCGACCGGTTTTGTCGTGGTGCTCAATGGTGTGGCAAGCGCGCACATAAATACGTCCACGGCCTGTACGATACGCCGACAAAATGCCCGCGCGGCCATTGATAATGGCACCGGTGGGGAAGTCAGGCCCGGGGATATACTCCATCAAGTCATCTACCGACAGCGTGTAGTCGTCGATGAGGGCCAAACAGCCGTCAATCACTTCACGCATATTGTGCGGTGGAATATTGGTCGCCATACCTACCGCGATACCCGACGAGCCGTTAATGAGCAGGTTGGGTACCTTGGTGGGTAATACGGCGGGGATACGCTCGGTACCGTCGTAGTTATCCACCCAATCGACGGTATCTTTCTCAAGGTCAGCAAGCAGTTCGTGGGCAAGGCGCGACATACGCACCTCGGTATAACGCATGGCGGCCGCGTTATCCCCATCAATAGAACCGAAGTTGCCCTGACCGTCGACCAGGACATGGCGCATCGAGAAGTGCTGCGCCATACGTACGATAGTGTCGTATACCGCGCTATCACCGTGCGGATGGTATTTACCGATGACATCGCCGACGACACGCGCCGACTTCTTGTACGGTTTATTCCAATCATTACCCAGTTCATGCATGGCAAACAGCACACGCCGGTGAACCGGTTTAAGGCCATCCCGCACATCTGGAAGCGCGCGGCCGATAATGACGCTCATCGCATAGTCGAGATACGACTGTTTAAGCTCGTCTTCAATATTGACGGGCAAGATTTCTCTGGCGATGTCACCCATGAAAGTCAGATCCTTTGCACTGCATTGGCACTGCGAGAGTTGAAAGCGCTGGTAAACACCGCTCTGAAATTACCATAGAGCGGCGCGCAAATACTGCGACATCATACCACCGCAAAAGCAGCAAGGGCAGCCAGAGAGCTCACCAAAGCCGTTTAGACGCTAAATGCCTCTTTCCCCAAGGTTAACGCGGCTAACGCCTCACGCACTTCTCCCTCGATGGCAGCGGCCTTGTTGGCGCGCATATCGAGTAGTACGAAGGTTAAATCGGCACGGGCAATGACGGTGCCATCCTTACGCACAATACGGTGGTGGCAGAGCCCGCTGCGCTCACCAACGTCGATGATCCCGGTCATCACTTCCAAATCATCCCCTTGGCGGGCAGCGGCCAGATAATCAATGTTCAAATTGACGACAACGAATGCCCGCCGGGCCTGATGGAGCTCTTTGATCATCTCTGGGTGTTGATCAAAAAAATCCCAGCGCCCTTCTTCCATAAACTCAAGATAGCGAGCGTTATTGACATGCCCGTAACCATCCAGATGGTAGCCTCTAACGCGCAGATGAACTCGCGACAGCGATGTACTCATATCGACTCCTCTATAGTGATTGGCAACGACTCAATCAAACACAAGTTTGAAACACGTGCAACAGAGACGATTGGCGACAGCCGCTGGTAGGAATGCCCCGCTTTCGCCATAATGTGCCACCTTTTAAACAGGATTGGCTCCATGTGGTTTAAGCACTTGCATTTATACCGCCTGCACGACGCGCCCGAACTATCCAGTGATGCGCTTGCTAGCGCTCTACAAGAGCATGCCGCCAAACCACTCGGCAACGCCGACGCACGCCGTCTGGGCTGGACTGCGCCAGCTGGGCGTTTGGGCGCAGGGCAGCTCGTTCACGAAATTCAATCACATCGGCTGCTTTCAGCGCTGCGCCAAGAGCGTCTACTGCCCGCCTCTGTTGTAAAAGAGGAAGTCGATGAGCAGGTGGCGGATATTGAGGCCAGTGAAGGCCGCAAAGTGACCCGCAAAGAGAAGACTGCATTAAAAGAGCAGGTCACCGAGAATTTATTGCCCCGCGCCTTTGTGCGTAGTCAGAAAATTGATCTTTGGTGGGACATTCGCGGCCAGATGATTGGCATCAATGCCAGTTCACGCACCCGCGCCGAAGATATTCTGGATTTGCTTCGCGAAACCCTGGGCAGCTTAAAAGTCACCCCACTGAGCTCGCAGACGCTGCCTATTCGCGCCATGACCACTTGGCTAGGTGATGCGGCCAGTCGCCCGGCTGATCTTCAGCTTGGTGACCAGGTTGAACTCAAAGCCAAAGGTGATGACGGCGTGCTGCGTGCTCGCCAGGTCGATTTAGACAGCGATGAAATTCAGCAACTGCTTGAGAGCGGCCGCCAAGCCAGTAAACTCGCGATTAGCCTGGAAGGACGGCTAAGTTGTGTGCTACACGATGATTTGGCACTGAAATCGTTGCGTTTTGGCGATGCTTTGATTGAAGAAGCCGACCACGCTGACGACGGAGACGATGCGCTTGCCCGTCTGGAAACAGACTTTATTTTAATGGCACAGGCGCTATCTACCGATATTCCACGCTTGATAGAGTGGCTTGGCGGCGAGACGCAGCGGGAACCCGCTGCGCAGTAAGGGCTCTATAGTCGTTCAAGACTGTTATTCGAAGTCGTCTTTTCGCCTCGATGTCATTAATCGATATTTACTATTTATCATCCAACGGTTCGCATGACTCATCACAATAACGCTACCAACGCCTCTACCGAAACAGACCCGTGGGCCGATATTCGGCCCTTTATGGATCATGAAGTGGCCGATGTACTGGCCAGGCTCTCACGGGACAACGAGCTGCTGGATGCGCTGACCCGCTTTCGGCTGCCGCGCATGGCGCGCTGGACGCCATCACTGGCGCGTGTTTTTGCCAGCCGTGCCGTGCGTCGTGAAGTCAAAGACGTAACGACGGTTTATGAGTTTCAAATGCGCATTGCCCATTACATGGAGCGCATGATTCGCACCACCACGGATGCCTTTGAAGTTACCGGCCTCGACAAACTCGACGCCAACGGCGCTTATCTGTTTATAGGTAACCACCGCGATATCTCGCTGGATCCCGCGTTCGTCAACTATGCGCTGTATCAAGCAAACCGCGACACCGTGCGTATCGCGATCGGTGACAACCTGCTTAAGAAGCCCTACGTCACCGATCTAATGCGGCTTAATAAAAGCTTTATCGTGCCACGCAGCGCCCGGGGCAAGCGGGCTATGCTGGCAGCATACCAGCAACTTTCCGCCTATATTCGCCATACCATTACCGAAGACCAGCACTCAATTTGGATGGCACAGCGCGAAGGCCGTGCCAAGAACGGCATCGACCACACTGAGCCCGCCATTATCAAAATGTTGATCATGGCCAGGCGGGCCGCAGAACGAGACATGGTATTTGGCGAGGCAATTGCTGAGTTAAAGCTGGTGCCGGTATCGATTAGCTATGAATACGACCCCTGCGATGTCCAAAAAGCCCAGGAGCTGCACGATATCGACACACTGGGTAGCTACGCTAAAAGTGAGTTTGAAGATATTCGCTCCATTGTAGCCGGCATTACCGGCTCCAAAGGGCGTGTACGGCTGCACTTTGGCACACCGGTAGGTTCTGATATGGCCACGCCCGACGAAGTCGCTGCTGAGATTGACCGCCAGGTGATTGGTGGCTATCGACTGTTCCCCAGTCATTATTTGGCTTTAGAGGCGCTGGGCGAAGCACCGGAGCTGGTGGCACGCAAAGCCATCACTCGACAAGACCGTGAACGCTTTAATGCCCGGCTTGCCGAAGTGCCGGAGCCTCTGCGCCCCTACTGGCTTGCCCAGTACGCGAACCCTGTTAAACACAAGGCAGGGCGACTGACGCTCTAAATCAGCGTTTTTAAGCTGCCATTTTAATAACGGGCAATTCATGCCCGTTGGCGGAAAAAATGCTATGGTCGACGCATTGATTGGTTTCGCATGGCGCTGTCGTCAATTGCGATCCTAAGGAGACCCCCATGTCCGGTTCAGAAATTCAGAAAACACGTATCATCAACGAGCTACGTGGCTTTATTCGTAAGCTGCTGCAAGATCCAAAGATCCTTGAGCAATCACTGGCGATTGCCAGAGAACAGCTGACCGAAGGCAATAGCCCTGCGGTGATGGCGCGGATTGCCAACGAAATTTCCGATACCACCAGCGTGCATATACCGGAAGACCCGGCTGAACACTCTGAGGCTGATAAGCTCTTTTTAGAACTGCTGCGTGAAGTCGTTCAAGAAGAGCAAGCGCTTTATTAATCGTTGCTAGGACGTAACGGTATCGGCGAAGCGTTTAGCGACTTCGCCGTCTTTTTTACTATCGCCTGACCGGCACCCTTATTCACTCGGAATTAACCTTCACCATGTCTACTACCGCCACGCGCAACATTTTGGTGACTAGCGCGCTCCCTTACGCCAACGGAGCCATTCACCTCGGTCACTTACTTGAGTATATCCAGACTGATATCTGGGTACGTTTCCAGAAAAGCCGTGGCCAGCAGTGCTACTACGTATGTGCCGATGACGCCCATGGCACCGCCATTATGCTGCGTGCCGAGCAGGAAGGTATTACCTCTGAAGCCCTGATTGAGCGGGTTTCCAACGATCACCAAACAGACTTTGCCCGTTTTGGCGTTGGGTTCGACAATTACCACTCGACCCACTCCGCTGAAAACCGCCACTTCAGCGAAATGATTTATAAGCGCTTACGGGATAAAGGCCATATTGCCACCCGTGATATCGAGCAGATGTTTGACCCCCAGAAAGGCCTGTTTCTGGCTGACCGTTTTATTAAAGGCACCTGCCCTAGATGTGGCGCTGAAGACCAGTATGGCGATAACTGCGAAAAGTGCGGCGCTACCTATACTCCCGCCGACTTGATCAACCCCGTTTCAGCCATTTCAGGCGCAACGCCCGAAGTACGTACATCGACCCACTACTTCTTTAAACTGCCTGACTTTGCCGACTTCCTGCAGGGCTGGATTGACGACGGCCATGTGCAGCCGCAAATCCGCAATAAGCTGATGGAGTGGTTTGAGTCTGGCTTTAACGAGTGGGATATTTCCCGGGATGCGCCCTACTTCGGCTTCGAAATTCCCGATGCCCCGGGCAAATACTTTTATGTCTGGCTGGATGCGCCAATTGGCTATTTGGCCAGCTTCAAGAACTTGTGTGACCGCGAAGGTATCGACTTCGACAGCTACTGGAACAAAGGCTCTGATGCCGAGGTATATCACTTTATCGGCAAAGATATCGTCTACTTCCACGCGCTCTTCTGGCCCGCCATGCTGCATGGCGCGGATCTGCGCACCCCCACCGCCGTCAACTGCCACGGTTTCCTGACGGTAGACGGCGCCAAGATGTCGAAATCCCGCGGCACCTTTATTAAAGCCGCCACCTACGCCGATCATCTCAACCCGGAATACTTGCGCTACTACTTTGCCGCCAAGCTTACTTCCAAAGTTGATGACCTGGATCTGAATTTGGACGATTTTGCCGCGCGGGTAAATTCAGATTTAGTCGGCAAGGTGGTCAACATTGCCAGCCGCTGCGCCGGTTTTGTTAAAAAGCTCGGCAGTGGCAGCCTCTCAAGCCACTGCGCTGAGCCACAGATGGTCGCCCGCTTTATTGCCGCCGGTGATGATATTGCCGAAGACTTTGAAGCCCGGGAATTTAGCCGGGCAATGCGCAAAATTATGGAACTGGCGGATGAAGCCAACACCTACATTGCTGATAAAGAACCCTGGGCGCTGGCCAAGCAGGATGGCCGTGACACAGAGGTGCTTGAGATATGCTCGGTAGGCATTAATCTGTTCCGCCAGTTGATGGTTTATTTGGCTCCTGTGGTACCCGCCATGGCTGAAGAGGCCCGTGTTTTTCTTAACGTTGAGTCGCTGGACTGGCACACTCGACAGAGTGTGCTCACCGAGCACACAATCAACAAATTCAAGCCGCTGATGACCCGCGTTGAACGTGACAAAATCGATGCCATGATTGAAGCGTCGAAGGAAGATCTCGTGGAAGAGCAAAAATTGAAAGAAGCACCCAAAGGCCCGCTGGTGGAAGAGCCTATCGCCGAGGAAATCGACTTTGCCGCCTTTGCTAAAGTCGACCTGCGCATTGCGCGTATTGCCAAAGCCGAATACGTAGAAGGCGCCGACAAACTGCTGCAATTGACCCTCGACCTGGGTGGCGAAACCCGCAACGTCTTCTCCGGCATTCGCTCCGCCTACGCCCCGGAAGCCCTGGAAGGCCGCTTAACGGTCATGGTCGCCAACCTGGCTCCGCGCAAAATGCGCTTCGGCGTATCGGAAGGCATGGTGCTGGCCTCTGCTAACGAAGATGGCATCTACCTGCTCTCTCCCGATGCAGGTGCCGAGCCGGGTCAGCGGGTAACCTAACCCGTCGCATAAGCGGTAAGCAGGTTAAAGGGCAGAGACTCAAAAGCGCTCTGCCCTTTGCATTTTTATTACAGCGGCAATTTTATTCAAACTTCCTCCTGCATAGGTTTTTCACACATCAAACTTCCTTGCCTCCCACTAGCCAGCGCCGCCTTTTCTTCGCACAATACGCTGCCATGAGTGAGTTATTTATCATTTTGATCAGCACTGCCCTGGTCAACAATTTCGTACTGGTTCAGTTCTTGGGCCTATGCCCGTTTATGGGCGTCTCCAATAAACTGGAGTCGGCCATGGGCATGTCCCTGGCCACTACCTTTGTGCTGACCCTGGCATCGGCCGCTAGCTTCGTGGTTTATCACGGCCTGCTTGTGCCGCTGGATGTAACCTACCTGCGTACCATTAGTTTTATCGTGGTGATCGCCGCCGTGGTGCAGTTTACCGAAATCATGGTGCGCCAACTGAGTCCGCTGCTGCACCAGGTGCTGGGCATTTTCCTGCCGCTGATCACCACCAACTGCGCGGTATTGGGTGTAGCCCTGCTGTCGTTAAACCGTGAATTAAGCTTTTTCCACACCACCCTTTATGGATTGGGCGCAGCACTGGGCTTCTCGCTTATTTTGGTGCTGTTTGCCGCGATGCGCGAACGTTTAGCGGGGGCGGATATTCCCAAACCCTTCCAAGGCGCCGCGATTGCTATGGTCACCGCCAGCCTTATGTCGTTAGCATTTTTAGGGTTTTCAGGGTTGGTGCAGGGATGAAGGCAGCGCGCAATGAATAGCACCATTGATATCATTGGAATCCTCAGCGCCGTCGCGGTATTAACCGGCTTGGGTATCGGTTTTGGCGCCCTGCTGGGCTTGGTGAGCGAGCGCTTTAAGCGCGAAGATAACCCGCTAGTTGAGCAAATTGATGCGCTACTGCCGCAAACCCAGTGCGGCCAGTGCGGCTACCCAGGCTGCCGCCCTTACGCTGAAGCCATTAACCAGGGTGATGCGCTGAATAAATGCCCTCCGGGTGGCGAAGCGACGATTCACGCCCTTGCCGATCTTCTCGGGCGCGACCCCGAGCCCCTGGATGGCGAAGCGCAAAGCGAAGCCAAGGTGGCATTTATTCGCGAAGCGGAGTGCATTGGCTGCACCAAGTGCATCCAGGCCTGCCCGGTCGATGCGATTATCGGCGCGGCTAAATTAATGCATACCGTGATTGAAGACGAGTGCACCGGCTGCGATCTCTGCCTTGACCCCTGCCCCGTGGACTGTATCGATATGCTGCCACGCTCAGCCCCGCTCACCCAGTGGCAGCCGGTAGTGGCGCACTCATCAAACATGATTGCCAGCGACCGCCAACCCGCTTCAAGGGTGTCTTGATGTCGAACGCCTTTGACTTCCCGGGAGGGATTTACCCCCCCGAACGCAAACAGCGTTCAAACCAATCCGCGCTGATTGAAGCGCCACTGCCCCGCCGGGTCACTCTCCCCCTTCAGCAGCACAGCGGTCAGCCAGCGAAGCCCTGTGTGGCGCAAGGAAATGCGGTAAAAGTGGGCAGCGTGATTGCCAAACGTGAAGGTATGGTCTCTAGTGCCCTGCACGCCAGCATTAGCGGTACGGTGAGCGAGGTTAGCACTACCCAAATCAGCATTGAGGGTGACGGGCAAGATGAGTGGCTTAGACTGCCACCATTGGTGTGGCAAAATGTCGAACCCCACGCGCTGCTTGAGCGTTTAAACGAGAGCGGCATCGTCGGCTTAGGTGGCGCCGGGTTTCCCACCCATATTAAAGCGCGGGTGGTCGAACAACATACGATTCACACCCTGGTGATTAACGCCGCCGAGTGCGAGCCCTATATCACCGCCGATGATCTTACCCTGCGCCACTACGCTAACGAGGTGCTTGAAGGCGCACAGATAATCGCCAAACTGTGTGGCGCGCAGCATATCGTTATTGGCATCGAGGATAACAAACCCGAGGCCATTGACGCGCTGAAGCAAGCCCTAACCAATAGTCAGCCAGTCCCCGTCGAGCTGGCCGTGATCGCCACCCGCTACCCCAGCGGCGGCGAACGACAACTGATTAAAAAACTGCTAGACCTCAACGTACCCAGTGGCGGGCTGCCTGCTGATGTTGGCGTGCTGTGCCACAACCCAGGCACGCTACTGGCGATACTACACGCAGTGCGCGATGGTCAGCCGCTGGTTTCCAGGGTGGTCACGCTGACTGGAGAGGCCATCACCCAGCCCGGCAATCGCTGGGTGCGTCTGGGCACATCGGTTAGAGAGCTGCTGGAGCAGGCAGGGTTAAATACCCCAGAGTTACACCAAGTGATTCAAGGTGGCCCCATGATGGGCACGCCACTGCTAACGCTCGATACGCCGGTCACCAAGCTTACCAACTGTTTAATCGCGGCAACGCTTGAAGAGTTACCGCCGCCCCCAGCAGAATCGCCCTGCATTCGCTGCGGTGAGTGCGAAAGCGTTTGCCCGGTAGCACTGCTGCCGCAACAGCTGCACTGGTACGCCCGCGCTCAGGATGATGCCAAGCTTGAGCGCTACCACCTATTTGATTGCATTGAGTGCGGTGCCTGCAGCTACGTCTGCCCCAGCCATATTCCGCTCGTGGTGGATTACCGGGAAGCTAAAAGCCGGTTACGCCTGCAGCGAATTGAGACAGCAAAAGCGGAGCACGCCAAGCACCGTTTTGAGTTTCGCCAAGCGCGGCTTGCTCGGGAGGAGGCTGAGAAACAGGCACGCAAGCAAGCCCGCCAGGCGCAACAGCGGCGCCCTTCTAACACTGCCGCAACCAACAGCGAAAAGGTCGACTTACGCGGTCTGCGCATCGCCCATGCCGCCGCCAAAGCATCGGTCAAAAAGGCTGAAAAAACCCTGGCGCGCGTCGCTCAGGAAGATCCTAAACAATCCCTGGATGACTTAGAAATGCAGCTTGCCACCGCCCAGGAGAACTTGAAAGCAGCCGAGTTGCAGCTTGCCCAGGCGCGCGAACAGCAGTCTAACGAGGAGTCGCCATGAGCATGATGCACGCCTCAGGCGTTAAAGATGCCATGACGGCAACCGCGGTGCCACCAACGGCAAGCTTAATGCGCTGGGTAATTGCAGCAACCCTGCCAGGCATCGCCACCATGAGCTACTTCTTTGGCCTTGGAGTTATCAGCAATGTACTGTTAGCCGCCGCTTTTGGTATTGCGCTTGAAGCCGCCGTGCTACGGCTACGCAAGCGCCCCATTCGTGTGACGCTGAATGACTCAAGTGCCCTGCTTACCGGCGTTTTGCTGGGCACGTCACTGCCACCCGCTAGCCCCTGGTGGCTTGTCGGCGTGGGTATGATCGCGGCAATTGTAGTCGCCAAGCAGCTATACGGCGGCTTGGGGCATAACCCGTTTAACCCCGCCATGGTGGGCTATGCGCTGCTATTGGTGTCGTTTCCTACCTACATGACGCTATGGGCACCGCCCCAGGAAATGCTACCTAATGATTTATGGGCGCAAATCACCGGAACTCTACCGACCGCCCAACTAGATAGTTTGAGCGGCGCAACACCGCTAGATGCTTTTAAGCACAAAGGGGACGCCGTGCTTGCCAGCGAGTTTTGGGCGGCTAACCCACTGCCGAATGGAACCCTAACTGCCTGGCGATGGGTAGCACTTGCTTGGCTAGTAGGTGGTGTGGTGTTGTTAGCGAAGCGGATTATTAGTTGGCATATTCCGATCGCGATGCTTGGCAGCCTAGTACTACTGGACACGCTGTTTTATCTCAGCGACCCCAGCCACTTTGCTTCACCGCTGTTTCACCTGCTCACCGGGGCAACGCTATTCGGGGCGTTCTTTATTGCCACCGACCCGGTCTCCGCTGCCACCAGCCAACGCGGCAAACTTATTTATGGCGCGGGGATCGGCGCGCTGGTTATCATTATTCGCACCTTTGGCGGCTACCCCGATGCTGTGGCGTTTGCGGTCTTACTGATGAACCTGTGCGTACCATTACTGGATATATATAGCGTGCCGCGGCCCACTGGCCAGCAAAAAGCTTCACCGGGTAAGCCAGGAGAACAGCCATGACGCTGCTCCAGGCCATGCGGCGTGGCGCCTTCGCGCTGGGCACCTTTGCACTGATTACCGCCGGCAGTGTCGCGCTTACCCGCGCGCTAACCGCCGAACGTATAGAGACACATCAGTTGGCTTACCAACACCGCCAGTTGCAGGAAGTACTGCCCCAAGCGCTGGCGAATACCCCCGTCACCCAGGTACTGGAGAGCACCTTTACCCTTCCCAACCCACAAGCGCTAGGGTTGGCGAGTGATAGCCAAGGCTGGTGGGTAAGTGGCAGCGAGAACAATAACCCGAGCCGAAACGGAAGCAGCGCAGTGATCTTGCCGGTGGTAACCCGCCAGGGATATAACGGCAAAATCCACCTACTGATTGGCATTGATGAGCACCAGCGTATCAGCGGCGTGCGCGTTACCCAGCACCAGGAAACGCCTGGGCTAGGCGATGACATTGAGCGCAGCCGCAGCGACTGGATCACCCGGTTTAATGGTTTAAGGTTAGATAGCTTGCCACCAGAAGGCTGGGCGGTAGCTAAAGATGGCGGTCACTTTGATGCGTTCACCGGTGCAACGATTACGCCCCGAGCCGTGGTCAACGCTGTCCATAAAGCGCTTCAGTACGCCGCCGATACACCGCTACCGATGTCATTTGAGGAGCCCACCTTATGAGCCAGTGGCGCGAACTAGCCCAAAGCGGCCTTTGGTCGAATAACCCCGCGCTGGTGCAACTGCTGGGACTTTGCCCGCTGCTAGCCGTGAGTGGAAATGTCGTCAATGCGCTGGGGCTGGCGCTGGCTACGCTACTGGTAATGGTAGGCGCCAGCACGGCGATTTCGCTGATTCGTCACCAGGTGCCCAGCGCGGTGCGCTTGCCCGCTTTCGTAATGGTGATTGCAGCTTTTGTTACCTGCGCTGAACTGCTCATGGCCGCCTACGCCTACCCGCTCTATCAGGTATTGGGGATTTTTATTCCGCTGATCGTGACCAACTGCGCCATTCTTGGCCGAGCCGATGCATTTGCTTCCCGCCAGCCGGTGCTTCCAGCGGCCATCGATGGCTTTATGATGGGGTTGGGTTTTGCTGCGGTACTGGTGTTACTTGGCGCTCTGCGCGAGTTGCTGGGCCAAGGCACGCTGTTTAGCGATATGGCGCTACTGTTTGGGCCGCAAGCGGCCAGTTGGCAGCTGACGATTGCCGACGACTACCAGTTCCTGTTTTTCGTGCTGCCGCCCGGCGCGTTCTTTGTGGCGGGCCTGTTAATCGCGCTGAAAAACGTTATCGATCAACGCAATGCTGCCCGTGCCAAGCCAGTCGCGGCAGCACCCCGAACTGAGCGCCGCGTACGGGTTACCGGCACGATTAAATAGTTGGCAAGATGCCGAAAGTACACATGTAAGCAACTGCTTGTATTTATAACGCGTATTTATTAAGAGACCCGCCATGAATGCCCAAAAGCGTCATGAAATCTTTGCTCGCCTTCAGGCAGAGAACCCGCACCCCACCACCGAGCTTAACTGGAACACGCCCTTTGAGCTGCTGGCTGCCGTACTGCTTTCTGCTCAAGCCACCGATGTAGGCGTCAATAAAGCCACGGCGCGGCTCTACCCGGTCGCTAACACGCCCCAAGCGATCATTGATTTAGGTATCGATGAGCTTAAAGCGCATATCAAAACCATCGGCTTGTACAACACCAAAGCCGAAAACCTGATGAAAACCTGCCACATCCTCGTTAATCAGCACGGTGGCGAAGTGCCCGACACCCGCCAAGCGTTGGAAGCCTTACCCGGCGTAGGCCGTAAAACTGCCAATGTGATTCTCAACACGGCATTCGGTCAGCCCACCATGGCGGTGGATACGCATATTTTCCGGGTATCCAATCGCACCGGCATCGCTAAAGGCAAAGATGTCGTTGAGGTGGAGCAAAAACTGCTGCGCCATGTGCCAAAAGGGTTTCTGCACGATGCTCACCACTGGCTAATTCTGCACGGCCGCTACACCTGTATCGCGCGCAAACCCCGCTGTGGTAGCTGCATTATCGAGGATCTGTGCGACTACAAAGACAAAACCGAACTTGCTTAACGGCTAGGCCATCAAGTCGAACTCATCAGCAACTGGCGGTAAGCCTCACGCCAAGCGGGCCACTCCCAAGCGGTAGTATCAAGTAGTTCAGGGCGAGTCGCTGGATCGTTAAGCCAAGCACTGAGCCGGTCGTAAAGCCCTTCCCGGGTACCGTCATAGCGATAGGCAGGCGGATAAAGCGCCGGGAAGCAGAGCCGATGAGGCACCAGCGGCAACGCCCCGCGCTGGGCCGCCTCCATGATCGCCAACCCCTGAAATTCATGCCAAGTGGTCGAAACCACAATATCCGCGCTATCCAACAACTCACGGTAGGCCTCCTCCGACTGTGGCCCCCAAGCCACAATATGCTTGGCTAAGCGCTGCTCGGCCTCGGCAAAAATAGCGGGGACTTGGCGGAAACGCTGACCAAGCACCGCCAGTTCAAACGCTACACCGGCTTCGCTTAACGCAAACAACACGGTGAAGAAGTCGTCGGGATTTTTGTCATACTCCCAGCGGTGATTCCAGATAATTCGCTGTGGCACCATTTTTTGAAAAGCCGTTTGCTGGCAAGGTGCTAAGTTTTTAGATGCTAAGTTTTCAAGCTCTACGTTTTCAGGTGCTAAGTTTTCAGGGGCTGTGCTATCAGGAATGGGCACCGGCAATACCATAGCCCGCTCGCGTATCGCTTCTAATGGCTTAGCTGCCGGAAGGTTTTCCGGCATTTTTTTCAAAAAAGCTCGCGCGCCATCAATAAAGGAGTCACGGTTATAGGCGCTGTTAAACACCACGCTATCCGCCGCCAGCGCCGTATAGAGATTGACCATTTTGGCCTCTACTTGTGGCATTTGATCGCTCGACTCAGGATAGGCGAACTGGTTTTCATGAAAGTAGACAACCTTTTTTGCTCGACCCAGATGCGGGAACAGCCCTACCAGCGTTGCCAGATCAACCATCGAAGTGGCTAGCACTACATCAAACGACTGGCTGAGAGTATCGTGCTCTTTGAGCATCCAGCTCAGCGGATTGCCACGAATACGCCAAGCAAAATGTCGTGGCGGCAGGCTCAACTGCGTCCACGACACCTCCTCAAGCTGCGCCATTAAACTTTGTGCCCAGTAGCGATGGCTCACCGCCTCGTAGGCAGATAACAGGAGAACGCGCATTTACAGCCCTAACAGCCAGATCAGTGGAACGCCATAACATGTTAAGCAATGGCACAGAGGTGTGCAGTGTAACAAAGCGCGCTTACTAGGCTTTGTACGAAAACTGCCTGCGCTCGACAATACTGCGTTAAAAATCGCCTCGAAATGCTCATTTACACCCCGTAAACTCCGCTTTCTCGTTGATTTTTGCCTTGTCTAGTCTTCGCTCGCCGACTTTTCGTGCAAACCCTATCTCTTTTGCAATAGCTCCCTGAACTTGCACGCATTCGGCCAAGGTCGTCTTGGCTGACCTGTTAGATCTATCTAGACTGCATTCATACGGCTTTAAAACAAATAAACGTTAAAACAAATAAAAGCAGGAGAGCTCCATGGCTAAAGTGCTCGTCGTCGATGACGAACCCAACATTGTTTTATCGCTAGAATTCCTGATGGAGCAAGCGGGGTTTGAGGTCGTCACTGCCGAAGATGGTGAACAGGCCCTGGCAAGAGTGAATGATAGCCAGCCTGATCTACTGCTACTTGATATTAGCCTGCCCGGGATTAGCGGTTTTGACGTTTTAGAGCGGCTGCGTAGCGAAGCGGCTACTGCCCAGCTTCCCATTATTATGTTGACCGCTCACGGGCGTGACGTTGAGCGGGAAAAAGGCATGGCGCTGGGCGCCGATGATTACATCACCAAGCCCTTCTCTACTCAGTCGCTGGTCGAAAAAGTCAAAGCGCTACTGATTGAGGAGCAGCCATGACCCGAGGCGGGCTGCCCAAGCGTCAGCGCCTGATTGGCCTCTGGTTGCTACTTAGCGGCATCAGCCTGCTGGGTGGAGCCATTTTCGCCGCTTGGCTGGATGCCAAGCTTGCTCCCACAGGCGTAACGCGCATCGCTCTCTGGCTAGGCAGTTTCTCCGGTGGCGCGACGATTTTTTTAGTCGGTTTGCTGCTTGAGCGCATGCTGTTTACCCCGCTGCGCCATTTACAGGTGCAGCTGGCACGCCTGGTCGCCAACCCGGACGCCCGAGACGAGCACCCACCCGAAGGTTGGCTAAAAGGGCTGGGGCCCGACCTACGTCGAGTACGCGAAAGTTGGCGATCAGATCGCAGTCGCCTTGCCACCGCTCACGCTGACGGCGCCCGCAGCGCTGCACGTATTCGTCAGGAGCTGGAAACGCTGCTGCAAGTGCTCGAAACACCGCTGCTACTGTGTGATCACCACCGCCGGCTCATGCTGTTCAATCAGGCAGCCGAGGACTTTTTTGAGGGTAATACCGGGTTAGGGCTGGGTAAACGCCTGGAGGCGCTGCTGCCAGTAGTAAGCTTACAGCAAATGCTCGGTCAACTGCCTAATGACGGCTCCCCGCGCGAGTTACTCGCTCCCTGTGATGACCGCTGGCTCAAAGTCATTTTACGCCGCGTACCGGGTAGCGATGGCGAAACACTGCTGACTTTTAGTGACGCCACCGCCTCTTGGTCGAGCGAAATGGGCGTTAGAGCGGAACTGGCGGCCATGCTGACCCCGCTTCGCCAGCATACCGCCAGCCTGACCAGCGCTGCTGATGCGCTGATACAGCTGCGCGATCAAAATGACGCCAGTACATCCTCTTTACGCCAGCGTTTTGAGCGGGTAATCCACGAGGAAGGCGTTACGCTTGGCGACAACGTGGCTAAAATCGGCCAGCTACTCGACGACATGCAACACCAGGGCGAGCGCTTGACGCCCATGTGGTCAAACGATTTCTGGCAAGCGTTGGATGAGCGTCTTGATCCGGAGCACCGCCTAATCACCCCGGTGGGCATGCCAGCCTGGTTTAAAGGCGACGCTCCGGCACTCATTGCGCTGTTCGACTCTTTAGTCAAACACCTCAATACCCATCTGCCTGACAGTGGCTTTGAGGGTGAGATGTGCCTGGGCAATAAGCGCGTCTATCTCGACCTTATTTGGCGTGGCAAAGCAATCCCTGAACACGAACTGGCGGAGTGGCGCCAGCAGCCGCTAAACTCCCTGCCATTGACGCCAAGCGTCGCGGATGTGCTGCGCCAACACGCCAGCGACATCTGGAGCCTTGCCGACGATGACGGCGTTCATTCACGCCTGCGACTCCCCCTGCCCGCCATGGAGCGCGTCGGCGCCCCACGCGAAACCGCCCCGCCGCGCCCTGAATTCCATGACTTTGGCATTGCCGACCTGCCTCCACCAGATGAAGCGCTGGCCAGCCGAACACTGCGCAGCCTGGAAATAGTCGCCTTTGATACGGAAACCACCGGGCTTGAGCTACGCCGAGGCGACACCGTCATCAGTCTTGGCGCCTGCCGCGTGGTCAACGCCCGTTTATTGGCAAGCGAGGTCTTCGATCAAAAAGTTGATCCGCAGCGGCCGATCCCGCCGGCTAGCACCGCGATTCACGGCCTTACCGATGCCGATGTGATCGGTGCGCCACCGCTGGATATTGTGCTTACCCGCTTTCGTGATTATGTCGGCGAAGCCGTCTTGCTGGCCCATAATGCCGCCTTTGATCTGCTTGCCATTAGCCACAAAGGGGTCGTTTTTGATATCCCTGTGATCGATACCCTACTGATTTCACGGGCACTGGACGAAGCACTCGCTGGGCATGATCTGGATAGCCTTGCCCAGCGCTATGATCTGGCTTTTCCGCCGGGCACCCGCCACACTGCATTAGGCGATGCTCGTGTTACCGCCGAGCTATGGCTAGCTTTGCTGCCACGCCTAGAAGCCCGCGGCGTCGATACCCTCGAGCAGTTGTTAGCGCTGCAAGCCAACGCCTTCGACCGACAGGATGCCAGTGCCTAATGAAACCGTTCGGTGTTAAATCACGCCAAACAGAGCGCCTAATGGCTCTGGTGGCGATTGCCCTGCTACTGTTCTGCCCGCCGCTGATTATCGTGGTGGATCGCCTTCCCGCGTTTAGCGTGGGCTGGCTACCGCTCTATCTATTTATCGCCTGGGCTGGGGTGATCGGCTTAACCGCCTGGCTGATGGAACAGCGTGCAGGCCGCTAACCATGCGTAGTGAGGCGATTATCCTCGGCACCGCTTTTGGCTACTTGGCGCTGCTGTTTGTGGTCGCCGCCTGGGGCGACCGGCGGGCAGAGCAGGGTCGTTCCATCATTGGCTCGCCAACGGTATATGCCCTTTCTATTGCTGTTTACTGCACGGCCTGGACGTTCTACGGCAGCGTAGGGCGCGCCACTGAGTATGGACCCAGTTTTATGCTCATCTATCTGGGGCCGACGCTGGCGATGCTGTTGGCCCCTTTTGTTATACGCAAGATGGTGCGCATCGCCGCGCGGCAGCGAATCACTTCCATTGCCGACTTTATCAGCGCCCGCTATGGCAAAAGCACCAGTTTAGGCGCGCTGGTGGCACTGATGGCGCTCATTAGCATCACCCCCTATATTGCCCTGCAGTTAAAAGCCATCACTGTTAGCCATGCGGTACTGATCAATTATCCCCACGCGGCCGACACTACGTTGGTGGATGAACACTTCTGGATGGATAAGTCCCTCTGGGTCGCCCTGGTGTTGGCGGTGTTTATTATTCTGTTTGGCACACGCCACCTGGATGCCAGCGAGCGCCATGAAGGCATGGTGGCAGCGATCGCCGTGGAATCTATCGTTAAGCTGGTAGCCTTTATGGCCGTTGGCGTGTTCGTGGTGTTTGTGATGTTTGAAGGCCCCGCCGCGCTGTTTGCCCAGGTAGCGGCCACGCCGGCCCTTGTCGATAGCATGCGGTTGAATAGTGTTCCTGGTGGGGTCACCGGCTGGGTGGGCATGCTGGTGCTGGCCTTTTTGGCCTTCTTAACTCTGCCTCGCCAATTCCAGGTATTGGTGGTGGAGAATGTCGATGAGCAGCACTTAGCCAGAGCAAGCTGGCTATTCCCCCTCTACATGCTGCTGATTAATCTGTTCGTTATTCCCATTGCGCTGGCTGGCCTGCTGTTAGGCGTAAGCGCAGGTGATCCAGACAGCTTCGTACTCACGCTGCCGCTCTCAGCTGGTTTAGAAGGGCTGCCGCTACTGGTCTTTATTGGTGGTCTGTCTGCGGCGACAGGCATGGTGATTGTGGAGACAATCGCGCTTTCCACTATGGTTAGCAATCAGTTGGTGATGCCACTGCTGCTGCGCTCACGGCGCCTGCACCTGAGTACCAAAGGGGAGCTTGCCGGTTGGCTGTTGGGTATTCGCCGCATCGCTATCGTGCTGATTCTACTGCTCGGATATCTCTATCATGCTCTGATTGGTGACTCCTATAGCCTTGTCACTATTGGCTTGGTCTCCTTCGCTGGGGCCGCGCAGTTTGCTCCAGCGCTTTTGATTGGACTCTATTGGCGTGGCGCTACTCGCCAAGGCGCCACCGTTGGTTTAATCGCCGGGTTCTTAATCTGGTGCTATACCCTGCTGCTACCCGGGTTTGCTCAATCCGGTTGGTTGGATACAGCACTGCTCACCGAGGGGCCATGGGGCATCGGTTGGCTAGTGCCCTACAGCTTATTCGGGCTCGAAAATTGGGATATTTATACCCATTCGCTGCTCTGGAGCATATTGGCCAACGTGGGGCTATTGGTGGGGGTATCGCTGTTTACCCGCCCTACGCCCCTTGAGCAAACTCAGGCGGCACTGTTCACCGAAGCGATGCACCCCAATTTGCAAACCACCTCACTATCTTCGTCACTATGGCGCGGGCAAACTACCCAGGGTGCACTCAAAGAACTACTCGTTCGCTATCTTGGCACCCCGACCACCCGCCGTGTATTTAGCCATAGCGGAGCCAAAAGCGCTTATGCAGCGGACGAGCCCGCCACCGCGGAGCTGATTACTCGCGCCGAACAGGCACTGGCGGGGGCGTTGGGTAGCTCCTCAGCGCGAGTATTGATCAACTCGGTGGTACGCGGCGAAGCACTGGATATTGAGTCGATTCTGAGCATTCTGGACACGACCTCACAAACTCTGGAGTACAACCGCCGTTTGGAGCAGAAGTCTCAGGAGCTGGTGCAAATTGGCGAAGAACTGCGTAGTGCCAATGAGCGCCTGCGTGAGCTGGATCGCTTGAAAGATGAGTTTGTCGCCATGGTCAGCCACGAGCTACGCACGCCGCTCACCTCGATTCGCGCCTTTGCCGAAATATTGCGCGATAGCAGCCAACTGCCTGATGAAAAACGTCAGCATTTTCTTGGCGTGATCGTCCACGAGAGCCAGCGCCTGTCACGTTTAATTGAAGAAATTCTGGATCTTGCCCGTCTGGAGAGCGGCCGTTTAACGCTTAACCCCGTTCCTCTTGATCTTGCCGCCCTGACTCGGCATAGCATTGATGCTATTGCGCATCTGCATGAGGAGCGCGGCATAGTGCTAGACGTTAGCTTAGAAGCTGATCCTGCGATGGTGGTTGGCGATCATGACCGTTTAGAACAGGTGATTATTAACCTGCTTGATAACGCGGGTAAGTTTGCCGATCGGGAGCAGCCAAAAGTGCGCCTCACGCTTTATCGTCATCGGCGTCATTTCCGTCTGAGTGTAGAGGATAACGGTGCGGGTATTAGCGAAGATGAGCGTGAGCGGGTATTTGAAAAATTCCATCAAATTCAGCAAGGCGATGATATTCCCCGTGGTCGGCCAAGGGGCAGTGGCTTAGGGCTACCGATTAGCCGGGGCATTATCGCCCACCTGGGGGGACGGCTTTGGGTCGAAGATGCTAAAACCTTAGGCGGTGCCTGCTTAACGCTAGAACTCCCCGCTGCGCCTCCAACATAAAGCGTTGATTCCTTATTGGTGACAACGGCTAGCCTTGCTCACTAAAACTAAGTTATTCTTTACTCCAGAGTTCTACTTTCGCCTAAAGAAGCATGTCGTGGATGAGCCGATGAAAAATGAGTGTCACCTTCCTCAAAAAGCGAACACAAATGAGTACACTATTGCGATCCAGCCAATAGTGGATGCTCAGCTACGTCATGTCGCCGATGAACTTCTTTATCGGGCTAATGAAACGAATCAGACTGCTAACGTTTTTGATAATGTCCAAGCCACCGCCAGAGCATGTGCTATTGCTGTCTATGAAATTGGCCTGGATAAACTTTGCGGCACACGCCAGCTGTTTATTAATGCTTCTGCAGACTGGCTCACCAATCCAGACCTGACTGGGCTACCTAGTCAACAAATAGTCATTGAGGTTCTCGAGGATACTTCGCCTACTAAAGAAGTTATTGATGCCTTGCACTACATTAAAAGCCAAGGGTATAAATTAGCGTTAGATGATTTTATCCTAGATGAACATAACCATGCATTTCTGCCCTTCTGCGACATCGTCAAATTTGACATATCCAACGACTTACCTAAAAAACTAATAAAAAAGCTACACAAAGAAGGGATTACGCTTCTGGCTGAACGAGTTGAGACACAGGAAGAGTTCAAGCAGTGTAAAGCGCTAGGTTTTACTCTTTTCCAGGGCTATTTTTATGAGCGCCCCAAAACCCAACTAACTCAAACAGCTCGTCTCTCAACGTCACGCGCCAATCAAATGCAGCTACTTTCCGCACTGTATAGTGACAATGTGCGTCTCTCTGAAATCAGTACGTTAGTGGCTAGGGATCCTTACTTACTGAGCGCAATATTCAAGCGCGCAAACTCCGCGGAGAAGGGCTCACGTCGTCCCACGACGAAACTGATTGATTGTTTACATATTATAGGGCTGAGGGAGCTACGTACCCTGGTTACCATTGTTATGCTCGCTAACAACAGCCCTGTGAGCAAACTTAACCTTATCAAAGGGTTAACCCGGGCATTTGCATGTGAAATGATGGCCGACCAACGTAGACTCGATGAACAGGAAAGCTTTATCGCGGGTTTATTCTCGCTAATGCCTACCATCCTGGGGATTAGTGCCGAACTCATGAAGAATGAAATCAGGCTTGGGCGCTTTATTGAAGATGCTATCAATCAGCGTATAGGCTCATTAGGTAAGTTACTTAATGATGTGGAGGCCGCAGAGAGTCAATTTTCTCCTCTAGATTTTCCATCCGACGTCATGCTCCAAGCGGCTTCTAAAGCGCGCTCGCTTGTTTATACCGACGCTAGCTGATTTATTTTATACGCTGCTTTGAGCGCTAGCACTCAAACGTTTAATCTGCTGTAGATCAAACTTCAGCAGTAATCGCTCGTCTTCGCGCAGGCGCCGCAGGTCAACCCAGCCATCTGCAGCCTGACCGCGAGCTTTGTTATACCGCTGCTGATCCAATAGGCGCTGCTGCAGTCGCTCAAAAGCGGCTACAAGCAACGCCGATTCAGCCGACGTTAGCGCATCCGTTGCATGGCTTAGCGCGATCAATCGCTCGCGTGTGGGTATATCGCGCAGCCCGTACCGCAAGCAGAGTAAGCGTGCAGCGCTAATCAACGGCAACAAGCCTTGATGCTTAAGATTAAGGGCTTGTTCGTGAGGGGCATCCAGGCCCGGGCTTGAGGCAAGCCGCCCAAAGCGATCCAGCGCCACCGGCAACTCATCCAGTAGCGCCGCCATTTCATCCATAAACAGTGGCGCTTTGGGAAGTGTCGAAGCGATGCTCTCACCCAACTGCTTAGCAAGCGCCGGATTACCAGCGATCGGGGCAAAATCGAGTAAGATATTAGTCTGTTGTACGCGCTTTACCCGGCGATCAGCGCTCCAAATGTCTAGCTGCGCGTGCCACTCACTCAGCCGTTTGCGCCACATCGGCCATCGCGCCATGACATGGCCATTGCAGAGCGGAATACCGGCCTCATCCAGGCGCTGGGTAAACCGCTCACCCAGCGCTTGAAAGTAGCCGTCGATCTCTACGTGGCGATGGTCAGGATAATCGTCAATAATCAGCGCATTATCCTGGTCGGGGCCTAGCAGGCTCTCAAAACGCGCCGCGGAACCTAGTAGCAGTATGCAGTAGTCGACTGGCGGAGCGCCCCACCCCTGCGCCTGCATTTCGTCCAGGGATTGCGCAATAGCCTGACGATAAAGTAAAGCATTGTGGTCGCTGATGATTTGGCTAATACGCCAGGCGGGTAAATCATAATGCACCAACGTTTCGACCAGCGGCAGTTGCCACGCATAGACATCAGCTAATGAGGTTTGCGGCAAGGGGAATGTAGAGAAGAGTTTCGAGAAGAGATGATCTAACGGCGCATTAAGCGCCGAGGCATTAAGCGTTCCATCCTCATGGAACAGAGAGCGCCAGGGTGAGGCTTGGTGTACTAAACGCATACGCCTCTCCTTTACTAGAATGATATGATGGCGTTGTTGCTACTCGCCCTCGCCTGCCCTGCGCGGGTCTGGCTCGAACATCGCTTCACCTACTTCATCAATATAGCGTTGCGCTTTGGTGATCATCATGGCATCACAGGCCTCTCGCCCTGGGAGCATATCGGAACGCTCAAAGCGGTGCTCAAGAGTTTCACCACTGGCGTCGGCCTTGCGAATCCAGCCACTGACGCGGTACTGACCGCTCTGATTGTCTGGCTGAGAGACAATCTCGTAACCTTTGTATTCCACCGGCTCAGCAGCTTTGGTGGTAGCACCTGGCTCAGCCTGACGATCACTACCGAAGAGACCGGAAAATAATTTCTTAAGCATAATGGCTCCTTTGCTTGCAGGGCGGCAAGGAGATGGCCACCCTGCAAGATATAAGCTGCTTTTATCAGCGCTTAATTAGCTCTGCTTACGACCCTTGCCTGCGGCAATGCGCAAACGCAGCGCGTTTAGCTTAATAAAGCCTTCGGCATCTTTCTGATTGTAAGCGCCAGCATCATCTTCAAAGGTAGCGATTGATTCATCAAACAGCGACTCATCGGACTTGCGGCCCACTACGGTAGCGCTGCCTTTGTAGAGCTTCATACGCACGACACCCGCTACATTCTTTTGGGTCTCGTCAATGGCCGCCTGCAGCATGCGACGCTCAGGGCTCCACCAGTAACCGTTGTAGATCACTTCTGCGTACTTCGGCATCAACTGATCTTTTAGGTGGGCTTCTTCGCGGTCTAGGGTGAGCGACTCAATGGCACGGTGAGCACGCAACATAATAGTGCCCCCTGGCGTTTCATAACAGCCACGAGATTTCATGCCCACGTAGCGGTTTTCAACAATATCCAAACGGCCAATACCGTTGTCGCCACCCAGTTTGTTGAGCTTTTCGAGCACTTCATGGGCTTTCAACGGCTCGCCGTCGATGGCCACGATATCGCCCTTTTCAAACGTCAGCTCAACATAGGTGGGCTGGTCGGGCGCGGCTTCAGGAGAGACACTCCAGCGCCACATATCGTCTTCAGCTTCGGCCCAGGGATCTTCCAAAATGCCGCCCTCATAGGAGATGTGCAGCAGGTTGGCATCCATTGAGTAGGGCGATTTTTTCTTTTTATTAGAAAAATCGACCGGAATTTTATGCTCTTCGCAATACGCCATTAGCTTTTCGCGGGAAGTTAAATCCCACTCCCGCCAAGGGGCGATCACTTTTACGCCGGGCTTCAGGGCATAGCCGCCAAGTTCGAAACGCACCTGGTCGTTGCCTTTACCCGTAGCACCATGGGAAATAGCGTCAGCCCCCGTTTCATTGGCAATTTCGATCAACCGCTTGGCAATCAGCGGACGAGCGATAGAGGTACCCAGCAGGTACTCGCCCTCATAGATAGTATTGGCGCGGAACATCGGGTAGACGTAGTCACGCACGAACTCTTCACGCAAGTCTTCGATGTAAATCTCTTTCACGCCAAGCGCTTGCGCTTTAGTTCGCGCCGGTTCGACTTCTTCGCCCTGACCGATGTCGGCAGTAAAGGTCACTACCTCGCAGTTGTAGGTTTCTTGCAACCACTTAACGATAACGGATGTGTCCAGGCCGCCTGAATATGCCAGCACAACCTTTTTGACATCGGACATTCTTTGCTCCTCGTTGACCATAAGATATTCATTAGTAAAAACTACACTTGCCACTAGCGCCTGGCGAATGTGATAGCTCGTATTTGATAGCTCGTTGGAGTAAACCGTTGAGACTGACGTTGAGTATAGCGTTCTCAATGCCCAGCGAATACCGTCAACGACGCCTGGGGGCTAAAGCTGCTAGAATCTCCCCATTCAAAGCGGTGGTTTGCCGCTGATGTTGACTGATGACTCGCTTTACTATTACTCGCTTTAAACCAAGGAGAGCTGCATGAGCGAGGCTATTGCCCGCGAATTAATGGCCCAACGTTTTCGCAGTTACCTGCCTGTGGTCGTTGATTTAGAAACCGGGGGATTTAATGCCCAAGGCGACGCTGTACTCGAGATAGCCGCCGTCACGCTGACCATGGATCCGGAGGGCAACCTGCTTCCTGATGCCACCTATGCCTACCACATTCAGCCCGTTGAAGGGGCGAATGTAGAGCAGTCTGCGCTCGATTTTACCGGTATCAACCTGGACGACCCCCTGCGTCGCCAGGTGGCGCTGAGCGAGTCTGAAGCGCTGGGCGAAATTTTCCGCCCGATTCGTAAATCGATCAAAGCCCACGACTGCACGCGCGCTATTTTAGTCGGCCATAATGCGGCGTTCGACCAGGGCTTCTTGAATGCGGCGGTCAATCGCTGCGGCATTAAGCGCAATCCTTTTCACCCGTTCTCAAGCTTTGATACCGCCACCCTTGCAGGCCTGGTCTATGGTCAAACGGTGCTTGCCCGGGCCTGTCGTGCCGCGGGCATTGAGTTTGACAACAAAGCCGCTCACTCCGCTCGTTATGACACCGAGCGCACTGCCGAACTGTTTTGCGCGATGGTTAATCGCTATAAAGACCTGGGTGGCTGGCAGCTTGCCCAGCGCGAGCAAGAGATGGACGGTGCGGATTAACACCTCGCCGTCAACAGCGTAGCCGCTAATGCAGAGAGCCAGGCTTTACGCTAAACTTCGCCCCATTACAGCAATCTGGTTTAGAACCGACAATGCCGGGTAGCGGGTATTTGGCGGTGATAAATATATCGATTAAAACTATCCGTTTTTAGGAGATGAGACGTTTCCATGGCCCAGCATAATGCCTTTTACGCCCAATCAGGTGGCGTCACCGCCGTGATCAACGCCAGCGCCTGCGGCGTTATCGAAGCCTGCCGTCAAGCCCCCGATCAAATAGGCAAGGTTTACGCCGGTCATAACGGCATTATCGGTGCCTTAACGGAAGACCTTATCGACGTTACCCAGGAGAGTGATGAGGCCATTGCCGCACTGCGCCATACGCCGGGCGGCGCTTTTGGCTCCTGCCGCTATAAGCTCAAAGACATCGACACCCACCGTGCCCAGTACGAGCGCTTGATCGAAGTCTTCAAAGCCCACGATATTCGCTACTTTTTCTATAACGGCGGCGGCGATAGCGCCGACACCTGCTTAAAGGTCTCTCAACTTTCCGAGAAGCTGGGCTATCCGCTGACCGCTATCCACGTGCCTAAAACCGTCGATAACGACTTGCCGATTACCGATAACAGCCCGGGCTTTGGCAGCGTAGCCAAGTATATTGCCACCTCAACGCTGGAGGCATCGCTGGATATCGCCTCCATGTGCGCTACCTCCACCAAGGTATTTGTGCTCGAAGTGATGGGCCGCCACGCGGGCTGGATTGCCGCCGCAGGTGGTTTAGCAGGCGAAGCCGAAGGCGAGCCGCCGCATATGATTATCTTCCCGGAAATCCCCTTTAACCGTAAAGCGGCCATGGCACGGGTTGAAGAGAGCGTTAAACAGTATGGCTACTGCGTTATTGTGGTCTCTGAAGGCGCTCGCTACGAAGATGGCACTTTCCTGGCCGATGCAGGTAACACCGATGCGTTCGGCCACCGCCAGCTTGGCGGCGTGGCACCAACACTTGCCGGTATGATCAAGCAGGATTTGGGCTACAAGTATCACTGGGCAGTGGCCGACTATCTGCAGCGCGCGGCGCGTCACCTGGCGTCTAAAACCGACGTTGAACAAGCCTATGCGGTGGGTCGCGAAGCGGTAACCTTGGCGCTGGCGGGTAAAAACGCCATGATGCCCGCCATTCGCCGCATCTCTCAGGCGCCCTACCAGTGGGATGTGATCTCTGCCCCGCTCTCCCAGGTGGCCAACCAAGAGAAGTTTATGCCCCGGGACTTTATCAGCGAAAACGGTTTTGCCATTACCCAGACCTGCCGGGACTATCTCTCACCGCTGATTCAGGGCGAGGACTTCCCACCGTTCGAGAATGGCCTACCCAAAGTCGCCAAACTGAAACTGGCCAAAGCAGAACGCAAGTTGCCCATTTTTACGCTGTAAACGGATCACCGGTCATTGCGAACTGAGATTGCTTCGTCGCTTCACTCCTCGCAATGACCTACCCTTATGTCATTGCGAACGCAGTGAAGCAATCTCGGGGTTGGCTGCCACAATACACTTAGATTCCCGCGTCGCTTCGCTCCTCGCAATGACATAATCTTATTTATCCACCTTTACTACTTGGAGTTAGCGTAGCAACCAGGAAAGCACTAACAGCAATAACAGAATTCCCGCCACACCCTGCCAGAAACGCCGCGGCTCCTGGCGGCTCTCTTCCCGATTGGGCAGCCGCCCGAGCGGCACCCTAAGCGCATGCAAAAACTCAGACATACGCCTAAACCGCAACGCCCTTTGTGGATCCAAGGCGCGGCGTAGTGCATCGTCTAATTCCTGGGAGATTTCAGGATTGGTTGTTCGCGCACTACGATAGGTCAACTCTTCGAGGTCGGTATGGCTGCGCAGCCTGTTGGGTGTCAGTGTGTAAGGTAACGCGCCGGTCAAAAGCCAGTAAGTAGTGGAGGCTAGCGAGTACTGATCACTACGCCGACCGATGCTGTCGCCCAAGGCATACTCAGGTGCGCTGTGTTCGTTAAAGCCAATCTGCCTGAGCAACTCACCTGAGTGGCGATGCCCTTCCCCATCACGCATATGGCAGGCACTAAAATCGGTGAGCACGAGCTTGCCATGTGGGTCGATCAAAATATTATCGGGATTGATCTGCTGATGAATAATGTCCCGATGATGCAGCGCTTGCACCGCTTTACCCAACTGATTGGCAATGTCCAGGCGCTGGGTCAAGCTGGCTTGAGGATGGCGCTCTGCCCACTGTCGCAGCGTCTCGCCTTCAATATGCTGCATCAGATAATAGAGGTAGCGTCGTGGCCGAGATGGCTCCATCACCTTAACCACAAAGGGCGAGTTAACCCGCTCCACTACCCACTGCTGGAGCAGAAAGTGCTCAAGATAGGCATTGCGCAACGAGAGCTCGGGGCTGGGCGCTTTCATGACCATTTCCCGTTCGCTATGCACATCACGGACACGGTACACCCGCGACTGCGCCGTTCGCGATAGCACGGCGAGAACCTCCAGGCCATCTAAACGCTCACCCGGCGCCAGCTCAGGGGGAATGGGTAGATCACCGTAGAGCTGCCCCGGGTGCTCGGCGACCTCATCGGGTAATTCATCGATACGTACCAGCTGAAAGCAGAACTGATCACCGCCATAGCCACGCTCCTGGGCGCGCTGCTTCGCCTCATCAGCTAGCCGCTCGCAGGCGGCATCCAGATCACTGGCATCCTGGCGAATCAAGCGCACATAGTCGGAAGGTAGCAGCGTGCCGCGCACGCCCTGGGTAGTAAACAGGAACAGATCGCCCTGCTTAAGCGCAATGTGGGTGTAATCGATATCGACACTGCCATCCAGACCCAGTGCCCGTGAAGGGTAACGATAGCCGCCTAAATCAGTCACATGGTCGCGGCTTAGCTGTTCAAACTCGGCACCCCGTAAGCGAAAGACCAGCGTATCCCCCATATGGAACAGGTGGGCTTCACGGCCACGAAACACCATCGCCGACATGGATGAAACAAAACTCCCCTCTTTCACATGCTGGCTTTGGCTGTAGCACCAGCTATTAAGCGCGCGCAGTACGCGGGTGGCAGAGGTTTTTACGTCCCAGTGATCAGGGGTGGAGAAGTAATCGGCCAGGAAGCCGCGCACGCTGATATCACCGGCCTGTTTGGCCATGGTATTGCGTGAAATGGAGTCGCTGATCACCGCACAGCCGCCTTTGGCGCGAAGCAGCGGCGCTTCAGGAAAGCGAACTGACATTGAGCTGCGATGCAGGCGCCGATCGGGCGCGACAAACGCTTGACCATAACTAATGAGCAACTGGGCGTGCGACAAGTCATCCTCCTAGGCTGCCGACTCGATCGAGGGACATCACTGCCAACCAACACTATTGATAAACTCTGGCTATGATACACGCAGCGGAACAGAAACGATGCCCACCAAACGTCTCTATCGTATTCGTCCAAATAGCAGGACATATGAATGATCACCCACGAGCAACCTATGTCGCATTGGTAATCGTGCAGTCATGTTCGTATAATTCTCCGCCATAAACGACTCTGACACGTTTGCCTAACCACGGCACGACTCTAGCCACAGCACTACCAAGGAATCAACGATGAACTTCGATAATATCCCTGCTGGAAAGGATCTCCCCAACGACGTTTACGTGGTGATCGAAATTCCAGCCAACCACGACCCGATCAAATATGAAATTGATAAGGACATGGGCGCGCTACTCGTTGACCGCTTTATGGCCACTCCCATGTTCTACCCCGCCAATTACGGCTTTATCCCGCATACCCTCGCCGACGATGGCGATGCGCTGGACGCCTTGGTGGTTACCCCGCACCCGGTTCAACCTGGCAGCATTATTCGCGCGCGCCCGGTAGGCATTCTGAACATGACCGACGAAGCCGGTGAAGATGCCAAGTTGATCTGCGTACCCCATGCCAAGCTAAGCTCGCTCTACGACGATGTCCACGAAGTTACCGACCTGCCTGAGCTACTGCGCCAGCAAATTGCTCACTTCTTTGAGAACTACAAAGATCTCGAGAAAGGCAAATGGGTAAAGGTTGAGTCATGGGAAGGTGCTGACGCTGCGCGTAAGGCGATTGAAAAGTCCGTAACCGCCTATCAAAAAGCGTAAAAATCTCCTTGCGGTGTATTTCTCCGCCGCCAATGGGATAAGAGGCCGCCTTCTGGGCGGTCTTTTTATATGCGCAGGATTAACGCATTATTAACGGCCGCGTCACGTCACCGCAGCGTATACGCCAGGGACTTAAGGTTGCGGTATGCTGTTCGCCTTTCATTGCGATGCCATTGATTAAGGACGCACCGTGTTATCTCTTAAACGCCTGAGCCTGTTTACATTATTGATTTTCTTTCTTGGCTTGCTACCGCTAAGTGCAAACGCCCAATGGTTTTCATCGTCTAGCAACCAAGATGAATTTTTGCCGGTTATGGAAGCCTTTCAGCCGACTGCTTGGCATGATGGCGATACGCTCTATATCGGCATGGATATCGCAGGTGAGTACTACCTATATCGCCACCAGTTCGCGGTAGTCAGCCAAACTGAGGATGTCAGTCTCGGCGACCCCATTATCCCCCAAGGCATCTTTACCAACGATGAGTTTATGGGCGATGTGTATGTGTTCCGCGATCAGGTAGTGTTTGAAGTACCGCTGGAAGCACCCTACTCAGGCCCGCTCAATATTGCCCTGACCTTTCAAGGCTGCGCAGATGCCGGGCTCTGCTACCCTCCAGAGCAAACAACCCTAGAGGCCAGCGAAACCCAACCCCCCAGCCAGTTTGCCGATTGGCAAGCCGATAGTACGGCATCCAGTCCAGCAGCCAACACTTCAGCCGCTAACACCTCTGAACAGAATGGTTTCGCCGCCCCCAAAAGCGAAGATAGCCGCTTTAGCGCTTTGATTAGCGATGCTAGCCTACCACTGGCACTGGGGCTGTTTTTTATTGCCGGCCTGGGGCTTACCTTTACCCCCTGCGTGCTGCCGATGATTCCAATCTTGTCATCGATCGTGGTTGGCCAGAACCCCACACGCCCCCGCGCCTTTGCCCTTTCGTTAAGCTATGTGCTCGGCATGGCGCTGACCTATGCCCTGGTCGGGGTGTTAATGGGGTTGTTTGGCGCCGGGCTTAATCTTCAGGCGCGACTGCAGTCAGCACCGGTATTGATCATCTTTGCAGTACTCTTCACGCTCTTTGCCCTGGCCATGTTTGGGGCATTTAACCTCAATCTGTCGCCTCGTTTAGCCAACCGTGTTGACGCTTGGCAGGCACGCGCTCAGCGCAGTGGCCCGGCCGGCCTAGCGCTGGCTGGCGCCCTCTCGGTATTGGTGGTATCGCCCTGTGTAACGGCGCCTTTGGCCGGCGCGCTGGTGTTTATCTCTTCAACAGGGGATGCCGCGATGGGCGGCGCGGTGCTGTTTGCGCTGGGCATGGGCATGGGCGTGCCACTGCTTTTGGTCGGTACCTTTGGCGCCACGCTGCTGCCCCGTTCCGGCGCCTGGATGAACGGCGTAAAAATTGCCTTTGGCCTTTTACTGTTGGGCGTAGCGATTTGGATGGTCGAGCGTTTAGTGTCCGCGCCTATTGCGCTGCTGCTATGGGCAGCCCTTGCGATCGGCACGGCACTGGCACTTGGGGCGCTGAATTTCAATCAGCCGCAGGGGTGGCCGCGGGCACGCCAAACGCTGGGGCTTATGCTGCTAGCTTGGGGGATAGTGTTGGTGATTGGCGCCGCTCAGGGGGGTAGTAACCCCTTGCGCCCCCTTGCGGCAACCTCCAGCATTTCCGGCGAACCTCAGGCAGAAGCACTCGACTTCATCGAGGTCAACAGCTTAACTGAGCTTGAAGCGGCTATTGCACAAGCTGAAGACGCCAACCAGCCCGTCTTTGTCCACTTTACCGCCGACTGGTGTATTTCGTGCAAGCTGCTGGAGCGGGATGTTTACCCCGACCCGCAGGTCGTCGCAGCGCTTAATGATTACACCTTGATCGCCGCCGACGTCACCCGCACGGACTCTCAAAGTCGTGAGTTGCTCAACCAATATAATCTTTTCGGCCCACCCAGCCTGCTCTTTTTCAGCCAGGGTGAGGAGATTCGCGATGCACGCATTCAAGGCGAAGTGACCGCCGATCAGTTGCGCGAACATCTGGAGTCAGTTAGCCAGTGGCTAGCAAATAGCTAAGCTCAAACCCTATGCTGGCTACTCATTGAGGCACTAAAGCCGCTTTCTGACGCGAACATCGTCAAACAGTTGTTTAATTCTTAACTACATGATGGCTTGGACGTTGGCGTAGGCAGTTGCTGGACATCCTGGCACTTTTTCGGCAAACTCCGCTCCCATATTAGCTAAAAACTTGCTTTTTTAACGGTGAGAACGGGGTAACGTTCGCTAACATGCAGCGTTCTCTTCATTTTTAAATTTGGTTTACTGCGCAACGTACGCGCCATAAAGAGCTTCCTGCACTTATGCTCGCGCGCTTTGTGACTACCTTTTATGACATTGATGGGGCTATGCCATGGATATCCGCAAAGTTAAGAAACTGATTGAGCTACTCGAAGAGTCCAATATTAGCGAGATTGAAATTCAGGAAGGCGAAGAGTCAGTCCGCATCAGCCGTCACCCTAATGGCGCTTCGTGGCAGCCACAGCCGATGCCGCAATATGCGCAGCAACCTGGCTATGCGCCTGCTCCCCCCGCAGCGGGCGCTCCAGCATCAGCACCGGCTGCTGAAGCAGAGCCTCAGGGCGCAAGCTACCGTGGCGAGGCAGTCAACTCTCCCATGGTAGGCACCTTCTACCGCAGCCCAGCGCCGGGCGCCAAATCGTTTGTGGAAGTCGGCGATAGCGTCAAACAAGGTGACACTGTATGCATCATTGAAGCCATGAAAATGATGAACCAGATTGAAGCTGACCGTGACGGTGTAGTGGAAGCCATCCTGGTGGAAGATGGCGAGCCTGTAGAATTCGATCAACCCATGATCGTTATCGCTTAATCTTTCATTTTCAACACGGGTGGACTCTCCCATGCTGGACAAGGTACTTATCGCCAACCGCGGCGAGATTGCCCTCCGTATCCTACGGGCCTGTAAAGAACTCGGCATCAAAACCGTAGCGGTACACTCCAAAGCTGATCGTGAACTGATGCACGTTCGCCTGGCGGATGAAGCCGTGTGTATTGGCCCGGCATCGTCAGCGCAGTCTTACTTAAACATTCCGGCCCTAATTAGTGCAGCCGAAGTCACCGACTCGACCGCCATTCACCCCGGCTATGGCTTTTTGTCTGAAAACGCCAACTTTGCTGAACAGGTTGAGCGCTCAGGCTTTACCTTTATTGGCCCCCGCGCCGAGACGATTCGTCTGATGGGCGACAAAGTCAGCGCCATCCAGTCGATGAAGGAAGCGGGCGTTCCCACGGTGCCAGGCTCAGACGGTCCCTTGGGTGATGATGACGCAACGAATCTCGCCACGGCACGTCGCATTGGCTACCCGGTGATCATTAAGGCTGCCTCTGGCGGCGGCGGTCGTGGTATGCGCGTGGTGCACACTGAAGGCCATCTGCTTTCAGCGATTACCGTTACTCGCACTGAAGCCCACGCCGCCTTCGGTGACGGCACGGTCTACATGGAAAAATTCCTTGAGAAGCCGCGCCACGTGGAAGTACAAGTATTAGCCGACGGCCAGGGTAACGCGATCCATCTTTATGACCGCGACTGCTCGCTGCAACGTCGTCACCAGAAAGTGCTTGAAGAAGCCCCGGCGCCAGGTCTTGACCCAGACGCCCGTGCTCAGGTGCTTGAAGCGTGCCGCCAGGCATGTATCAAGATCAACTACCGTGGTGCGGGCACCTTCGAATTCTTGTATGAAGACGGTGAATACTTCTTCATCGAGATGAATACCCGCGTTCAGGTCGAGCACCCGGTCACCGAAATGGTCACTGGCGTGGATATCGTCAAAGAGCAGCTGCGTATTGCCTCAGGCCTGCCGCTGTCGATTCGCCAGGAAGATGTGCAGCTCAACGGCCACTCCTTCGAATGCCGTATTAACGCCGAAGACTCGCGCACCTTTATGCCGTCTCCCGGCAAGGTAACGCTGTTTCACGCACCCGGTGGCCTCGGCGTGCGGATGGATTCCCATCTCTATACCGGCTACACCGTGCCGCCGCACTATGACTCTCTGATCGGCAAGCTGATCAGTTGGGGCGCGGATCGTGAAATAGCCCTGACACGGATGCGTAACGCCCTCGACGAGCTGCTGGTGGAAGGCATTAAAACCAATATCGACTTACAAAAGGATTTGGTTCGCGACAGCTACTTCCGTCAAGGCGGTGTCAACATTCACTACCTGGAAAAGAAACTCGGCAGCTAATGCAGCAGCCAAGCGCTTTCCAGCGCACTGTGTGATACCCAGCGGGGTGGCCATGTCCACCCCGTCCTTGTCTTTACTCCATGTGTCTGTACTGTATTTATCTTTAATTCGCCTTGCGGAGAACCTCCATGCCCTGGCTTCAACTCAAAGCCCACGTCGCCCCCGAACAGGCAGAGTTCCTAGAAGAACTACTGCTTGACGAAGGCGCAACGGCTATTGGTCTTCAGGATGCCCACGATGATCCGGTATTTGAGCCAGAGCGTGGCACCACACCGCTGTGGGAAGATACCATCCTTACCGGCTTATACGATGACCTGGAGGGGGTCGAGAGCATGCTGGAGCGTATCGAGGCCGCCTGGTCAGAGCAGATGCCTGGTGAGCCCTGCCCGACCATCAAGTATGAGCTGCTCGCTGATCGAGATTGGGAGCGCGAGTGGATGGATGACTTCACGCCGCTGCGCATGGGTCAACGCCTGTGGATTGTACCCAGCTGGCACGAACCACCCGAGGCCGACGCCGTTAACCTGATACTCGACCCGGGCCTCGCCTTTGGTACCGGTACGCACCCCACCACAGCGCTGTGTCTTGAGTGGCTGGATGAGCTGGCCGTAACCGGTCACCTAGCTCAGCAAACCGTACTGGATGTGGGCTGCGGTTCTGGCATTCTCGCTATCGCCGCGCTCAAACTGGGCGCTAGCCACGCCGACGCCACCGACATTGATCCCCAGGCGCTGCAGGCCAGCCGAGACAACGCCGAACGGAATGGTATTGCCGAGTCGAACCTAAACCTCTACTACCCTGAGCAGTTAAGCGACGGCGGTGACTATCCTATCGTAACCGCCAATATTTTAGCGGGGCCGCTGGTCGAACTAGCGCCAATGATTGCCGGGCACGTGGCGCCAGGTGGGCGCATTGCGCTATCGGGGGTGTTGGCAAACCAGGCCAATGAGGTTTACGAGGCCTATGCAGCGCAAGGCATTGCTATGGATGAACCGGTGATTCGCGAAGGCTGGGTGCGGCTTAGTGGCTTGCGTCCACGTTAAAGCGGCAATTGGCCTTCACCCCACCACCGAGTAGGCGTATCATACGCCTCCTTGAAACGCCTACTCGCCGTTAGCACTGCACCCATAGCTTAAAACCAACAAAGTCTGACGCCATGACGTTAACCACACTACCTGCCAGCATTGGCCCGTTTGCATTACCTAATCGAGTAATGCTTGCACCCATGGCTGGCGTCACTGACCGACCTTTTCGCCAGCTATGCCGGCGGCTTGGGGCTGGCTGGGTAGTGGGCGAAATGGTCACTTCAGACCCTAGTTTGTGGCATACTCGTAAATCGCAGCTGCGCATGGATCACCGCGGTGAACCTGACCCGAGAGTGGTGCAAATTGCCGGAGGCGACGCTGAAATGCTCGCCCAGGCAGCGCGCTTGAATGCCGAGTTAGGCGCCCAGATTATCGATATCAATATGGGCTGCCCGGCTAAAAAAGTATGTAACAAGGCGGCAGGGTCGGCGCTCCTTCGAGATGAAGCCTTGGTGGCCGAAATTCTCGATGCAGTAGTGGCAGCAGTTGATATACCCGTGACGCTAAAAATACGCACGGGCTGGTGTGCCGAATCCAACAACGCCCTGCGCATTGCCCGGCTCGCCGAGTCAGCCGGCATTCAATCGTTAGCGATACATGGCCGTCATCGCCAGCAGCGCTATACTGGAAAAGCAGAGTACGACACAATTGCCGAGATTAAGTCTCACCTATCGATCCCGGTGATTGCCAACGGCGACATAACAAGTCCGGAAAAAGCCGCCGAGGTACTCGCTTATACCGGCGCTGATGCCGTGATGGTAGGCCGCGCTGCGCAGGGCAACCCATGGATATTTCAACAGATCAGCCACTACCTCCAGCATGGAGAGCGGATGGCACTGCCAAGTCTTTCGGAGCGTCACCAAGTGCTCCACGGGCACGTTGAAGCGCTGCATGAGTTTTATGGCACCACCATGGGTGTACGTATCGCGCGCAAGCATGTCGGCTGGTACCTCAGCGATGACCAACGCTTTACGCCGCCCCAACAGCGCGCGCTTAAGCAGCAGTTCAATGCGTTAGCGTCACCTGAAACGCAATTTGATTGGATCAACGACGCGATGGCCCCCGGCGCCGCCTCGCGTTTGCTAGCCAAAGGAAACCATGCTGCATGACCGAACGCGATCTTCTCTCTAGCGACACCTATTCAAGCGATAGCTATTCCAATGATGTCGGCTCCAGCGATAGTTACTCCCATTTAGCAGGCACGCTAGCGGATCCTGCAGCCAACTCACCGCCGCAGCCGCTTCGGGAGGCAGTGGAAACGGCCATGCGACGCTACTTTGAACATTTAGATGGCAGCCAGGCGACCGATCTATACGCCATGGTGATGGCCGAAGTTGAGGCGCCTTTACTTGCCTGCGTCTTGGAGCACACCGACGGCAATCAGACCCGTGCCGCCGATGCGCTAGGGCTAAACCGTGGCACCCTGCGCAAAAAACTCAAGCTATACGGACTTATCGAAGGTGACGCCCCATAACCAGGGGCGTTGTTGTTTTTAATTCTCGACTCTGCACACGAGCACTCTAATGGCTGATACCCCTCTCATGGCTGATAATCCTTCCCTGACTGACAGCAACGCCACTCCCGTCCGCCGCGCCCTGCTGAGCGTTTCTGATAAAACCGGCATTGTGGAATTTGCTCGGGGCCTCACTGAGCACGGTGTTGAACTCCTCTCCACTGGTGGCACCTTCCGTCTACTGCAAGAAAATGCTATTGCCGTGAAAGAAGTGTCTGAGCACACAGGCTTCCCCGAAATCATGGATGGCCGCGTTAAAACGCTGCACCCGAAAATTCACGGCGGCATCTTGGCTCGTCGCGGCCAGGATGATGCGGTCATGGCTGAGAACGATATTACGCCGATCGACATGGTGGTGGTCAATCTCTACCCCTTTGCCGCCACGGTAGCCAAGCCCGACTGCACACTTGAAGATGCTATCGAGAATATCGATATCGGCGGCCCCACCATGGTTCGCGCCTGCGCCAAAAATCACGCCTACACCACGATCGTCGTCAATAGCAGTGACTACGCGCGAGTGCTGGGCGAGCTGGCCGCCCAAGATGGTCAGGTCAGTAGCGCTACGCGCTTTGACTTAGCGGTTAAAGCCTTTGAGCACACCGCCGGTTATGACGGCGCGATTGCTGACTACCTAGGCCGTAAGGTCAATGCCGCTGATGAAGCGTTCCCACGCACCTTTAACCTGCAGCTCGAGAAAAAGCAGGATATGCGGTACGGCGAAAACCCGCACCAAAAGGCAGCTTTCTACGTTGACCCCCAGGCAAGCGAACCCAGCGTTGCCACAGCAAAAATGCTTCAGGGCAAACCCCTCTCGTATAACAACGTCGCCGATACCGACGCTGCATTTGAATGCGTAAAAGCGTTTAGCGAGACGGCCTGCGTGATTGTTAAGCACGCCAACCCTTGCGGCGTCGCCATTGGTGCAACCGCCTTAGCAGCTTACGACAAAGCCTTTGCCACCGACCCTACCAGCGCGTTTGGCGGCATTATCGCCTTCAATACGCCGCTGGAAGCCGAAACCGCCCAGGCGATTATTGACCGCCAGTTTGTCGAGGTGATTATTGCCCCGGGCGTCAGCGATGAAGCTGCCGCGATCGTGGCTAATAAGCAAAACGTACGCTTACTGGACGTCAGCGCTCACTGGCCCGGCGAGCAACAGCCTGCACTAGACTTTAAGCGCGTCAACGGCGGCTTGCTGGTGCAAGAACGTGACGACGGAATGGTCACCCGCGACGAATTGACCGTGGTCAGTCAGCGCGCTCCCAGCGAGCAGGAACTGCGTGACCTTGCTTTTGCTTGGCGGGTAGCTAAATTCGTTAAGTCCAACGCCATTGTGTATGCCAAAGAGGGCCAAACGGTGGGCGTTGGCGCGGGTCAAATGAGCCGTGTTTATTCGGCTAAAATTGCAGGCATCAAGGCCGCAGACGAAGGCCTTTCGGTTCCCGGCTCGGTGATGGCGTCTGATGCTTTCTTCCCTTTCCGTGACGGCATCGATGCTGCCGCAGCGGCAGGTATTACCGCGGTTATTCAGCCCGGTGGTTCCATGCGTGATCAGGAAGTGATCGACGCCGCCAACGAAGCAGGCATTGCCATGGTATTTACCGGTATGCGCCACTTCCGCCACTAAGTCCGCTAAATAACCCAGATTAGAAACACAAAGCCCCTTAGGCGCTCTTTTAATAGGAGCATGCCTAAGGGGCTTTCTTACTATCATCAATAAACGCTAATCAATCACTGCCTATCGACTCAATATCGAGTTTCTAGCCAATATTGAGCCTTTCAGCCCAGATCAATACACAGATACTTGGTTTCCAGATACTCTTCCAAGCCCTGATGACCACCTTCGCGGCCTAGGCCCGAGGCTTTTACCCCCCCAAAGGGCGCAGCAGCGTTAGAAATGGCGCCAGTATTAATACCCACCATACCGTACTCCAGCGCCTCTGCGACACGCCATACGCGCGCAAGATCACGGGAGTAGAAATAAGACGCCAGGCCATACTGGGTATCGTTGGCCATCTCAATAGCGGTCTCTTCATCATCAAACGGGAAGACAGCAGCTAGCGGGCCAAAGGTCTCTTCGTGGGCCACCTTCATCTTGTCAGTGGCAAAACTGATCAGCGTAGGCGTGAAGAAATTACCCCCCAGCGGGTGCGGATGCCCACCTAACAGCAGCTCAGCGCCATTATCAATGGCGTCCTGCACATGCTCACTGACTTTCTTAACAGCATTTTCATCGATAAGCGGCCCAATATTAATATTGGGCTTGGTGCCATCACCCACATGCAGCTCGCTGTTCATGGCAACAGCCAGCTTTTCACAAAAGGCGTTAATTACACTGGACTGAACCAGGAAGCGATTAGTGCAGACACAGGTTTGCCCGGCGTTACGGAATTTAGCTGCCATGGCGCCTTCCACAGCGGCGTCTAAATCGGCATCCTCAAACACGATAAAGGGCGCATTGCCGCCTAGCTCTAGCGATATTTTTTGGATATGTTCCGCCGCTTGGGCCATCAGCTTGCGCCCCACTTCAGTCGAACCCGTAAAGGTGATCTTGCGCACTTTGGGAGATTGGGTCATCGCTTGGGCAATATCGCTAGCGCTACCTGGCACCACATTAAAGACACCGCGTGGGATGCCTGCCCGCTCAGCCAACAGCGCCAAGGCTGTTGCGGAAAACGGCGTTTGGCTAGCGGGCTTCACCACTATCGTGCAGCCAGCAGCCAATGCAGCCCCGGCTTTACGGGTAATCATCGCCGCAGGGAAATTCCAGGGCGTGATCGCACCAACAACACCGACTGGCTGCTTGGCAACCACAATGCGTTGATTGGCGTTAGCCGCGGGAATCGTTTCGCCATAAACGCGCCGCGCCTCTTCGGCAAACCAGCGTAAGAAGCTGGCTGCATAGGCAATTTCGCCCGCGGCTTCTTTAAGTGGCTTGCCCTGCTCAAATGTCATCAGCATGGCTAAATCCTGCTGATGCTCCAACATCAGGTCGTGCCACTTCATCAGCAAGTCAGCGCGTTCTTGAGCAGTCAACGCCCGCCAAGCCGGTAGCGCAGCGTCCGCCGCATCAATGGCCCGCTCGGTTTCGGCTTTACCCAAGCGAGGTATATCGCCAATCGCTTCACCGGTGGCCGGATTCAATACCGTGATCTGCTCACCGCTATCTGCCGCGACCCAACTGCCGTCAATATAGGCAAAGGGGCAATATAGCTGTGTTTCTTTAAGCGCTTCCATGACAGGCTCCTGACCAAAAATGATGGCCTTGTAGGCTCATTAACGTCTTCATGCTAAGACGAAACACCCCTTTAAACCAAATTTACGGCGTGCATAATCGGTCAATGACAACCGTACACGTTAGCTAATGAGCATTAAAAATTCTTGCCGGGTTGCTTGGTTTTGACGAAATCCACCCAGCATGACAGACGATGTCATGCTGGAGTTTTGCTTCTCCACGCCACGCATCATCATGCAGAGGTGCCGCGCTTCAATAACCACAGCAACGCCCTTTGCCTCGGTCACTTCCTGCACCGCCTCTGCAATCTCGCGGGTTAGGTTCTCCTGAATCTGCATACGGCGAGCATACATATCGACGATTCTGGCAAATTTAGATAGCCCCAACACTTTGCCGTTAGGCAAATAGGCGATATGGCATTTGCCTATGAACGGTAACAGGTGGTGCTCGCACATTGAGTAGAGCTCAATGTCTTTTACCAACACCATCTCATCCGTTTGCGACTCAAACACCGCCCCATTGATAATGTCGTCCAATGACTGAGTGTAGCCCGCATTGAGAAACTGCATGGCCTTGGCCGCACGTTTAGGCGTATCTCGCAGACCTTCCCGGGCGGGGTCTTCCCCAAGTGCTGAGATTATCTGGCGGTAGTGCTCGGCGATATCATCGGACATATTTAGCCTCATCAATAGCTATCTCAAAAACGATGCGCAATCGCTTCCAGGCGGTCACCAAGGTCATCCCCTTTTGCGCATGAAAAGTAACATCATTATTAGGAGGACATTAATCGGCGTCATCCACCACCTTCATTGTACAAAAGGTATACTTTAAAAAAGCACTGCACAACGAGTATTAAGCAAAGAGTGTATTTTACCGCATCTAGGCTGCCTGTGGCTCCCCAGGCTTTGTACGAAAACTGCTGGCCCTCACTCAGGGGCTTTTTTGCGCAGCCTTGAACTGCGTCAGAGCGCCGCGCCACTCAATTTGTCCCCCCAATGCCTGTGATATAATAAAGCGTTTTTATTTAACTGCCTTTATTGCAGGCGCCAACATTGAGAGCTCGCCATGTCATTCAAACCAACGCCTTTGTGGTTAACCGCCCTTGCAGCCCCCTTTCTTGCTACACCGCTCTTGGCTACCGCTGCAGACGCTACGCTTTCGCTGCCCAATGAGGCAACCGTCGGCGTAGAGGTTGTGGAAGAGCTTGCGTTTAAATCAAACCAAACGCGCCTTAACGATATTTTGCTACACCCTACTCAGGCTGCTAGCGCCTCACACTCTTTACCGGAATACTGCGTTATCGTAGGCAGTGCGCAACGGGTTGATGAGCGCATTCGCGTTACCACCCAAGAGGCGACCTGTATTGAAACACACGACGCTGACAGCGATATTTTCACTGGCGAATTTAGCGCCAGCGCTTATGGCGAAGATGGCCAATACGGTATCGCCTGCGAAGATTCACAGTGCGCGCTCTCCCCTGGTCAGACATTCCTTCTTACACTGGATCAACCCGTAGAGATTGAAGAACTGGATAATCCATCTGCAGAACTTAACGAACAGCGTCGCCAAGCAGACGGAGAAGGTATCGCCAACCCTGTGCCTCGCGAAGAAGCCGTGCCTGATTGACCTTGTTCTAATATCGCCACAAGTCAGTGGTGAGCTGAAACTTCATTACGCCAGCCAGCGTGGGTTCTCTAACTGAAGGCACTGCTGCTCTAATTGGCGGATATGCTGATCCCAGTAGCCACTATCCGCCAGCCAGGGGAACGCCCGAGGAAAAGCGGGATCCTCCCAACGTGATACCAGCCACGCCGAATGCCTGATCAGCCGATAACTCCTAAGCGGCTCGATAAGCGCCATCTGCTCGCTAGGAAACGGGCACGTCTCTTCATACCCTTCGGTAATTTCACTTAACTGCGATCGCCATCCCTGCGGGTCATCGGTGGGCAGTAGCATCCAAATATCCTGCATGGCGGGCGCCATGGTGCAGTCGTCAAAATCGACTAGGGTAAACTGCTCGTCACGCCCCAGCACATTCCCCAAATGGCAGTCGCCATGGCAGCGAATCATGCTGCTGGCGGGCACATTATGTTTTAGGAGCTGCTGGTGAACCTTTTCGATCACACGGTCATAGGCCCGGCGCTGATGACGGCTCATCCAATTGCTGGCCAGCACGCGCTGCTGAGCATCAAGAATACCGCTCGCCATTTCTAAACGCGGGCGATGCTGAAAGGTTTTTTTAGCTGACACTTGGTGCAACCGCCCCAGCAACTCCCCCATGGCAAATAGGTGCGATGGATTATCAAGCTCTGGCGCCTGGCCGGGGCAATGGGGGAACAGCGTAAACCGAAAGCCCTTAAAATAGTGTAAAGACGCCCCCGCCTTATCACGCCAAGGGGCAACGACCGACACCTGTTGATCTACCAGCTCCTGCAGAAAATCATGCTCTTCCTGAATCGCACTGTCTGACCAACGATCAGGCCGATAAAACTTAACAATCCAGTTCTTGCCATCGTCATCGCGAAATAGCAGTACACGGTTTTCATAGCTATTTAGCGCAAAAGGCTCGCCTGCAGGCCAAATATCCAGCGACTCCACTGCAGACATCACTAAATCAGGCGAAAGAGAGCTAAACGGGTGTGACATAGGCCACTCCTGGGTTGGCGAAAGAGCTAATGAATAAGCGAAAAGACTATTCTATCAATCCTTACCTAACGGTGTCCGTGCGGCCGCCCAAATATCAACACGTTTGGCACCTGCCTCCAGCGCAGCGCGCCCTAATGCGTTGCCTGTGGATCCGGTGGTGACCACATCATCGATTATTAACAAATGCGCCGGGGGCGGTGATTCAAAGACAAAGGCACCCGCCAGGTTGGCAGCCCGTTGGCGGCGGTTCAACGTGCGCTGGGAGGGGGAATCCTTTATCCGTTTGGCCGACACCATTGGAATTCCAAGCTGGCGGCTGAGATGTTCGGCCAACCAGTGCGACTGGTTAAATCCTCGGGTGCACGCATGCGTGGTAGTCATAGGCACTGATAGAAGTGCGTTTCCCAGGTCTATCGGCGGGGTTAAGAGCATCAATTCAGCCAATAGCGTGCCCGCCCGCGGAGAAGCATGAAATTTAAAATCATGCACCAACTGTTTGATCGACCCTTGATACAACAGCCCCGCTTGGGTGGTCGAAAATGCCGGTGGGTCAACTAAGCAGTGCCCACACAAGCTTGTACCATGAGCAACTGGGTCACCGCATTGGCGACAGGCATGTAGGTTCCACGGCAGCTCGTACAAACAGGTTGCGCACCACCCTTGCCCTGCGGATGCCGGCGCCAAACAAAATGCGCAGTAGCCGGGCATGGCCTGCTTTACCCAATTACTACCCCACTGTAGCCACCCCTTTAATGCCATGCCCTCTCCTGACTGCCATATGCATTAATATCAAATCATTGATTGACTTCTATCACAAATTTGATAATATACGCCTCGTCTTAGCGGATGTGGTGGAATTGGTAGACACGCTAGATTTAGGTTCTAGTGCCGTAAGGTGTGGGAGTTCGAGTCTCCCCATCCGCACCAATTACTTGTTAGTTTTCAAGAAGTTAGCACAACCCCTCTTGTATTTTGAATAGCTTCCAAACAGCTTGATGTTAGCGCTACCTGGATAGCTTTTGGTCAGTATTCTTCGCAAAATACCTTATCTTCGTTTGAAAAATACCAATGGCTTAATGCCATTTTTTTGTGTGTCTGGTATTTGCTCAATACTACCTCTATCAAAGGCCGATTTGGCTGACTTACCCCCACTTTTCCGCTAGTCTCTATTCCTAAATAATGCTACCCAACCTCCCTCAATGGCTATCCTCAAAAGCCCGTGTCAGGGATTAACACCAATAACAATGAGAAGGATCTCATATAATGGAATGGCTCAACGATAATGCTCAGGCAATCTCGGCTGTAGCGAGCATTTGCACACTCTTTGTATGGGTATTTTACGCCCAGCTACTTTATAACGGCTATGTGCGACAGCGTCGCCCCCGCGTGATCATTAATCGCGGCAAGGGTATCGGCGTGGACTCCATCTGCTTAATTAGCAATATGAGCAGCGAAGCGATCTATGTTCAACACCTGGTAGCGGTACTGCATACCCAAAAGGGCAGTTACTCCCTTGACGTAGTGGAGTACCAGCAGCACGGTGGTGAACAGCAAACGGGTAGCCAACAGAAAGGTGAGCAACAAGAACCCAGCTACCGCACTCATCAAGGCCCGTTAGCTTCCGGGGATTATCTGAACATTCAATCGTTTGGTGATATTGTGAATCAGGTTAAAGATTATTGGGAAATCGATGATAATCTACTGCAAGAGCAGGATATTCAGCTTGAAATTCGCGTTATCGCTATTTATGGCTCCGAGGATATGCCGACAGGCGCGTCACGAACCTTTAACCTCGACCTTAACGCGCCACCCAATCACCAGCTTATCCCGGCGAGCGTCGATACGGATCGACTCAATAGCCGTGGCCAACGCAAGCGTGTGCTGGAGTGGGCAAAAGAGATTGAGACCCATAAAGCACGCTAAATAAACGCTATTGTTAAGCAGCGACGCCCCATTACCGAGACTATCGACGATGCATAAACTGTTAACCCTCTGCTGGCTTGGCCTACTCACTACGGTTTCGACGAATGTGTATGCCGAAGAGGAAGATAGTGACTTACCCGAGTGGGCGGAAGAGCGCATTGAGCCGTTTCGTGAAAGTGTAGGCAACTGGGTTGATAACACATCGCGCCGCATCGATGGATTCTTTGGCACTGACGACCATATGCAGGTCAACAACGAGTCCTATCTACGTTTCGGCCAAGAGATTGATTGGATGGAGGGGGATGGCACCCGCGGCGACACCACCCTTCGTTACCGTATTGACCTACCTACCTCAGAGGATCGCCTGCGACTGGTCATCGAGAGTGACCCGGAAGAGTCGCAAGGCACCCTAGAAGAGCAGGGCTCTGGGCGCCTTGCCAATGACCAGCGTGACCGTCGCAGCTCTACGCTCGGCCTGGATTGGTTAGAAAGCCGAGATAAACGCGAAAACTGGAGCAATCGAGTAGGTGCCGGTGTTCGCCTGCGCCTCCCTCTTGACCCCTACGTGCGTTTTACCAGCGAGCGCCTGTGGCAACTGGGTGAAGGGCCGTGGCAGCTTGAGTCAAATAACCGCGTCTCATGGTTCAACAATGAAGGCTACTCAGCGCGCACACGCTGGGATGTCGGCCGACCGTTGAGCAAACGCCGCCATTTACGCTTTATCTCGACAGTTCAGTGGCGCGAGGAAGAAGACAAACTGGAGTACAGTGAAGTTGCCGAAATCAATCACCGCATCAACCGCCGCAGTGCACTGCGCTACTCGGCTATCGCCATCGGCGAAAGTGTGTCCAATCCTCGCATGACTAATTACTACCTTCAGACGCGCTACCGCCGTGATCTTCATAAAGGTATTTTATTCGCCGATGTGATTCCGGAGCTACACTTCCAGCGCGATGTCAGCTACGACCCACGCTGGGCGATGACCCTGCGCCTTGAGATGTATTTTCAGCGCAAAATTAGCCACGACTACTTTTAAGCGTTATGTACAGATGAGTGAGTTCACACGTTCATCTACACACGCAACGCGGGCGGCCTTTTAGAGCCGCCCACCTATGCAACACGCCTTTGTCTTACCACGGCCAAGAAACTATAGCCGTAAACCGCCGTCACACTCGATGATGCGCCCAGAGAAGTAGTCGTTCTCCATAATAAAGGCAACGCTTTGGGCAATATTATCGGGCTCACCCAAACGCTTTAACGGCACGCTTGACGAGATACGCTCCAACATATCAGGACGCATCGCAGCGGTCATTTCGGTAGCCACAAACCCAGGCGCTACGGTGCCGGTACGAATACCATAGCGTGCCAACTCCTGGCTCCAAGTGACTGTCAACGCATGTACGCCCGCTTTTGCGGCAGCGTAATTGCTTTGCCCCATATTGCCTGCCCGGGAAATACTGGAGATATTGACGATCACGCCTTCATGTCCGGTTTCAATCATCTGAGTGGCGGCTTCGCGACCGCACAGGAAAACGCCAGTTAAATTGACATTAATAACGTTTTGCCAAGCCTCTAAGGACATGCGCTTTTCCACTTGCCCCTCTTTGGCTTTTACCAGCAGCGCATCCTGGGTAATGCCCGCATTATTGACACAACCGCTGATAGGCCCCATGCGTTGCGCGATATCGGCAAACGTCTGAGTCACGGAGGCTTCTTCGGCGACATTCACCACAAACGCCTGGGCATCGATACCTTCAGCGGCAAGTTGCGATACTGCCTGATCAAGCGCTTCAGCGCTCATATCCAATAGCGCCATGCGTGCACCCTGCCTGCCCAAGCGCAGCGCCATGGCATAACCCAACCCTCGCGCCCCACCCGTGACTGCAATGACTTTATCGGTAAGTACCATTCGTGACTCCTTACAAAAGATTAAACCAGCTTCATTGTGCATCGCAGCATAGAAGAATTATGGACATAAATCGAGCTACATCATCGCTGGAATACGTCATGTCAGCTGCTTGCTATTTATATTTATGTCACCATATTACGCATTTACGACTGTTATCGAGTCGCTTTTTCGGGAGTTAGCCATGCCTATTCTTATTTTTATATCACTTTTCACTCTACTGGATTTTGTGGTTCTGTTTTCGATTGGCAGCCAGATCGGCCTACTCACCACCCTACTTTTAGTGCTCGGCACAGGTTTTGCCGGGCTACATCTGATTCGTAAAGAGGGTGTATCCACCTTTGCGCGGGCACGCCAGCGCATGGAGGCTGGTGAACTCCCCTCCAGTGAGCTATTAACTGGCGCTGCACTTATCTTCGGCGGTGCCTTATTAATGGCCCCAGGCTTTTTGTCTGATGCAGTAGGCTTGGCATGCTTGATCCCCAGCGCGCGGCAATTGATGTTCAAAGCACTTACCTGGCTGGGGCTTAAAAAAGTTGCCGGACAACAGCAAGGCCCCAGCGCTTCATCAGCTCGGCCCAATGAATATCAAAACAGCCAGTCTTCACAACAGGATGGCCCGATTGAAGGTGATTTTATTAGTCGAGATGAGCCCCCACGCCGTCGCTGAGGTTTTCTTCGGAAGAAATTCAGCGGAAAAGCAATTTTTTTATTACTCGCCCCCTTGAAAGGCCATTCGCAGCCCCCATTTTTCATTCAGCACACAAATTCGGCAGCGATCGAGACGGTAGCTGCCATTAACAAAGAAGACCGTGAGGTCTTCACTTCTCGCGGGTTACTCCCTCGAGAACACTTTTAGGCTAACCGCCCTCACCAGGGCTTCAACCATACTCAGGAGAACGTGAATGAATATCCGTCCTTTGCACGATCGTGTCATCGTCCGTCGCGTTGAAGAAGAGCAAAAAACCGCAGGCGGCATCGTGCTTCCGGGCAATGCAGCAGAAAAACCGACACGCGGTGAAATACTCGCCGTCGGTAATGGTCGCATTCTGGAAAATGGCGATGTCCGTCCGCTAGACGTTAAGGTTGGCGATAACGTGATCTTTAAAGATGGCTATGGCGTCGAGAAGCAAAAAATCGACGGCGAAGAAGTCTTGATCATGAGCGAAGCCGATATTCTTGCCGTTGTTGAAGGCTAAGCATCGTTGCAGCTGGTACTTATTTAACCAGTGCTTCGACTATTTACTTTCACGTTTTTGCATTCAATATTAGGAAGTAGCAGATATGTCAGCTAAACAAGTTAAGTTCTCCGATGATGCTCGTAAACGCATGGCCCGCGGTGTCGACGTTCTCGCCAACGCGGTAAAAGTTACCCTCGGCCCGAAAGGCCGTAACGTAGTACTGGAAAAATCTTTCGGCTCCCCCACCGTTACTAAAGACGGTGTTTCTGTTGCCAAAGAGATCGAACTGAAAGACAAGTTCGAAAACATGGGCGCGCAAATGGTGAAAGAAGTCGCTTCACAGACTTCTGACGCTGCAGGCGATGGCACGACTACCGCTACTGTTCTGGCCCAGGCCATTATCGCTGAAGGCCTGAAAGGCGTGACGGCGGGCATGAACCCGATGGATCTTAAGCGCGGCATCGACCAAGCGGTCAACGCCGCGGTTAAAGAAATCAAAGCCATGTCGGTACCTTGCACCGATACCAAGTCGATTGCTCAGGTAGGCACTATCTCTGCAAACGGCGACAAACGCATCGGTGAAATCATCGCCGAAGCGATGGAAAAAGTCGGCAAAGAAGGCGTCATCACTGTTGATGAAGGCCGTGGCTTTGAAGACGAGCTGGAAGTCGTTGAAGGTATGCAGTTTGACCGCGGCTACCTCTCGCCCTACTTCGTTACCAACCAGGACACCATGACGGTTGAACTGGAAGATCCCTACATCCTGCTAGTGGATAAAAAGATCTCCAACATCCGTGAGCTGCTGCCGGTTCTCGAAGCTGTTGCCAAGCAAGGCAAGCCACTGGCCATCATCGCTGAAGATATCGAAGGCGAAGCCCTGGCAACGTTGGTTGTAAACAACATGCGCGGTATCGTTAAAGTAGCCGCTGCTAAAGCACCGGGCTTCGGCGACCGTCGTAAGTCCATGCTGCAGGATATCGCTATTCTGACTAACGGCACGGTCATTTCTGAAGAAGTCGGCCTGACGCTTGAGCAAGTCAACCTGGATCACCTGGGTACTGCTAAGCGCATGACGATGTCTAAAGAAAACACCACTATCATCGATGGTGCTGGTGCAGAAGGCGATATCGAAGCACGCGTTAGCCAGATCCGCGCGCAAATCGAAGACACCTCTTCTGACTACGACAAAGAGAAACTGCAAGAGCGCGTTGCCAAACTGGCAGGCGGTGTTGCCGTTATCCGCGTCGGTGCTGCCACCGAAGTAGAAATGAAAGAGAAGAAAGCCCGTGTTGAAGACGCTCTGCACTCTACTCGTGCAGCCGTTGAAGAAGGCGTGGTGCCAGGTGGCGGTACAGCACTGGTTCGCGTAATGGCCAAAGTACAGGGCCTTACTGGCGATAACGAAGACCAGAATCACGGTATCAACATGGCGCTACGCGCTATGCAGTCACCACTGCGTCAAATCGTTTCCAACGCTGGTGAAGAGCCTGCCGTTGTGATTAACCGTGTGAAAGATGGCGAAGGCAACTTCGGCTACAACGCACAAACCGGCGAGTACGGCGACCTGTTTGAAATGGGCGTCCTGGATCCAGCGAAAGTAACCCGTACTGCACTGCAGTCCGCTGGTTCTGTTGCTGGCCTGATGATCACCACTGAGTGCATGATCGCAGAAGACCCTGAAGAGAAAGACGCTGCACCTGATATGGGTGGCATGGGCGGAATGGGTGGTATGGGCGGCATGATGTAATGCACCCCTGAGCCCTTCGCTCTATCGACGGCTAGCATTTAGCTGTCAACAAGAACCCCGCCTTGTGCGGGGTTCTTGCGTTTTGAGGCGCCTACAGGCGTGAGGTTGTCGATAGCGTTTTGTCAGCCATTTCCAGGGCCGAACGTGCTACTATCTGGGCGATTTTTTTAAGCTACATTTTCACTACTGGGCACCAGCGCATGTTGCAGCATATCCGTATCGTACTCGTTCAGACCTTCCATCCCGGCAATATCGGCGCTGCCGCGCGAGCCATGAAAACCATGGGCCTGACCGAGCTGGTGCTGGTTAATCCGCGCCTATTCCCCGATGAAGAAGCGAATCGGCTAGCGGCGGGTGCCACTGATGTCCTGGAGAGTGCGCGGGTGGTTACCTCGCTGGAGGAAGCCGTTAACGACTGCGTGCAGGTCGTGGGTGCCAGTGCACGCTTGCGCAGCCTGCCCCTTCCCCACTTTGACGAACCTGATGAGATGGCAACAGACGTCATCCAGAACGCTCAAACGGCGCCGGTGGCACTGGTGTTTGGGCGTGAACGTTCGGGGCTGACTAACGATGAGATTCGCTGCTGCACGCATCAGGTCAGCATTCCTGCCAACCCTGATTACGGTATTCTGAATCTATCCCAGGCAGTACAGATACTCGCTTATGAAGTACATCGCGCCTGGCGTAAAGGTGATGGGAGCGGTTTTACTTATCAGCGCCCGCTGGAGGCAACGCCACCCAGCCGCGAACAGTTCTTACACTTTCAAGCGCATCTGGGCCGCTTAATGCAGGAAAGTGGCTTTTTAACCCAGCCACATGCCCGCACTGAAGAGCAGCTTCAAGCCCTATTCGCTCGCGCTCAGCCCAGCCGCAAAGAGCTTTCGCTTCTGCGTGGGCTATTAAGCGCGTTTGAAAGTCATCTGCCTAAATAGTGATAGAGTTAAAGCGACTAAAAAGGGACAACCAAGTTGTCCCTTTTTAGTTTGAAGATAAGGCTTTTAGAGCATCATTGCCGCTAGCCAGCCAAAGCCGACTAACGGAATGTTGTAGTGCAGAAACGTTGGCACCACGCTGTCCCACATATGATCGTGCTGACGGTCAACGTTAAGGCCTGAAGTGGGGCCCAGGGTAGAGTCAGAGGCAGGCGAGCCTGCATCACCCAACGCCGCTGCCGTACCCACCAGCACCACCGTGGCCATGGGAGAGAAGCCAAACTGTACCGCCAAGGGCACAAAGATGGCAGCAATAATGGGAATGGTTGAGAACGACGAGCCGATACCCAGGGTAATGAATAGCCCTACCAACAGCATCACCAGCGCCGCTAGCCCACGGTTATCGCCAAAGAGTGAAAAAGCTCCTGACACCAGGGCATCAATCTCTCCCGTGGTTTTCATGACTTCAGCAAAGCCCGCTGCGGAGATCATGATAAAACCGATCAGCGCCATCATGCGCATACCACTAGTAAATAGATCGTCTGCTTCGCGCCATTTAAAAATACCGCCCATTGAAAGCAGGCCAATCCCCACCAAGCCCCCCAAAATCATCGAGCCGCTATAAAGCTGGAGACCGAGCGCTGCGACAATAGCTATTCCAGACATCACAAGCCCCAGCCTATGAGGTTTAGCGGGCGTATGGCCTTCGGCAACGTTGGCGTTAGCGATATCTTCGGCCTGATACTCACGCGGGCGGCGGTAACTCCAAAATAGCGCAACGATTAGCCCCAGCGCCATCCCCCCTACCGGTACTGCCATGGCCAGCGGCACCATGCCACGGGTGATCTCTAAACCCAGCGGTTCCCCAGCGCTATTTAAGTTGGCCAAAAGAATATCGTTTAGAAAGATCGCCCCAAACCCTACCGGCAGCAGCATATAAGGGGCCGTTAAACCAAAGGTGAGCGCACAGGCCACCGCGCGTCGATCCAACTTTAAGCGGTTCATCACGGTTAATAGCGGCGGAATCAGCACCGGTATAAAGGCAATATGTACCGGGATAGCGTTCTGAGAAGAAATAGCCACCAACAACACAGCCGTTAGCAACAGCATTTTGACCCGCGTCTGCTGCGCAACGGTTGCCTCTTTTTTACCCAGCAGCGTAATCAAACGATTAGCCAGCATATCCGGTAGCCCAGAGCGAGAGATCGCCACAGCGAAGGCCCCCAAAGTGGCGTAGGCCAGCGCCACCTGGGCCCCGCCGCCCACGCCTGTATTAAAGGCTTCCAGAGTTTGTTCTAGTGACAACCCGCCCACTAAACCGCCGACTAAAGCGCCCACCACTAACGCAAATACCACCGAGACACGCGCCAGCGATAGCGCCACCATCACCAGCACCGCAAGAATTACTGCATTCATGAAAATCCTTAGAGCTATTGAGAGGTCATTAACGGCGAAGGGGGCGGATTTTAGCAGATTAATAGCATAAAACTAATACTGCCTTACTTACCTATTCCTAGCTTCTAAAAGCGCACAACGCATGCGATAGTGAGCTAACTGTTAGCCTGCCAACAAAGAGAACATCATGGCCTTCGTTCTTCGCCACTCACTGCTGCTGATTATATTGGGAAGCTTGGTTATTTCCACGGCCATGGGCTTACGCCATGGTTTCGGGCTCTTTATGGAGCCCCTCAGCAGCGAGCTCGGCTGGGGGCGTGGTGTATTTGCTTTTGCACTAGCCTTACAAAACCTGGTTTGGGGCTTATCGCAACCCTTTACCGGGGCGCTCGCGGATCGCTTCGGTGCGGCCAGGATTATCGTTGTTGGCGGCTTGCTGTATGCCTTGGGGCTGCTGTTTATGAGCCTCTCTACGTCAGAACTAGGCATGACGGTCAGCGCCGGGCTGTTGATTGGCCTTGGCCTCTCCGGTACCACATTCTCGGTTATTTTAGGTGCTGTGGGGCGCGCAGTGGCGCCTGAAAAACGCAGTATGGCCATGGGGATCGTTAGCGCAGCGGGCTCGTTTGGGCAATTTGCCATGCTGCCTGGCACTCTGGGTTTGCTCGAGTGGCTCGGCTGGGCCGCAGCGCTGATGGCGATGGCAGCTATCGCGACCATCATTCTGCCCCTGGGGGCAATGCTGCGCGACAAGCCCTCCGCCAAAACGGCATCCGATTTAAGCCTCAAAGATGCGCTCAACGAAGCAGCAGGCCAAAAAGGCTTCTGGCTACTCTGTTTAGGCTTTTTTGTCTGTGGCTTTCAGGTGGTGTTCATTGCCGTGCACCTCCCCGGCTACTTATTCGATAACGGCCTGGCGGTAAAGGTGGGTACGACGGTACTGGCCTTAGTGGGACTGTTTAATATTGTTGGCACTTATACCGCGGGTTGGATGGGCGGCATCTGGTCAAAACCCAAGCTGCTAACCTGGCTCTATTTGATTCGCGGCGTAGTGATTACGGCGTTTGTTTATTTGCCGTTAAGCCCAACCAGCGCTTACCTATTTGGTATCGTCATGGGGCTTCTATGGCTCTCTACCGTACCATTAACCAACGGCATTGTGGCTTCCGTGTTTGGTGTTCGTCACCTTTCCATGCTGGGCGGCATCGTATTTCTGTTTCACCAGTTAGGCTCTTTTATGGGTGTATGGCTGGGTGGCTATTTTTATGACCTTACTGGCAACTACAATACGGTCTGGCAAATTGCTATTGTGCTCTCGGTCGTCGCTGCTGCACTGCATTGGTTTATCAATGAAAAGCCGCTCGAGCGCTCGCAGTCAACAACGGTGATCCCATGACACGCAATAATTTACTCAAGGCCATGGTGGCAACTCTACTGTTTAGCTGTTTAATACTCGCATGGTGGGGCTGGCACAGGTTAGACCCATCGCTGCTGCTATTAGGTAGCCGGCTTTGTTAAATGCACTCACGCTCATCTTTATGCGCAGGATCAACTTTTTGGATACTCTTTCCTTCTACACTCTGGCATTAATGAGATAGTGCTTCAGCGCTGCTATCCCCCTGACTCGTGGAAAATTTAATGGATCTTGTGGTATCGCTCGCTCGCCAACTTAAAGATAGCCTGCGCGACCTTGCGCCGGTGGTATTGGTGATGGCATTTTTCCAGTTAGTGGTGATTCGCCAGCCACTGCCCGACTCTCTCGCCTTGATGGACCTGGCCTTAGGCCTAGTGTTTGTTGTTTTAGGTCTGACCCTTTTTATTAAAGGGCTTGAGCTGGGACTATTCCCATTGGGCGAAAACCTAGCGCGAGCATTCGTAAATAAAGGCTCAATAACATGGCTACTGGTGTTTTCTTTTGCACTGGGGCTTGGCTCTACCGTCGCCGAGCCAGCCTTGATCGCCATCGCTGCCCGAGCGGCTGAAGTTGTTGCCCAAGGCGGACTTATCGATAACAGCGTTAGTGCACAAAACAGCTTTGCCTTTGCGCTTCGCATGGTAGTGGCAGCGTCTGTGGGTTTAGCGGTAGTCATAGGCGTGGTACGCATTTTTAAAGGCTGGCCGCTACATTTCATGATTATTGCTGGCTACGTGCTAGTGCTGTTGTTAACCCTGCTCGCCCCCGCAGAGATGGTTGGCATTGCCTATGACTCTGGCGGTGTCACAACCTCTACCATCACGGTGCCGCTGGTGACAGCATTGAGCGTAGGCTTGGCGTCTTCAATCAAAGGCCGCAGCCCGATGCTCGATGGTTTTGGGCTGATTGCATTGGCATCAGTGATGCCGATTATTTTTGTGCTGATATTTGGCATTGTTGGCATTCACCTGATACCAGGAGTCGATCCATGACCCTTATCACCACTTTTTGGGGAACGCTGCTGGATATTTTGCCTATCGCTGCAATCGTTTTCGGCTTCCAATACTTGGTCATCCGCAAACCTGTAAAGCGTCTGCCGCAGGTCTTGGTTGGTTTTCTTATGGTTTGGGTGGGGCTGTCGTTTTTTTTAGTCGGCCTGGAACAAGCACTGTTTCCAATGGGTGAGTTAATGGCCACCCAGCTCACCAACCATGATTTTTTGCCAAGCTTAACCGAGGGAGCCCAGCGGCATTGGAGTGACTACTACTGGGTATATATCTTCGCCTTTGCTATTGGCGCCAGTACTACCATTGCCGAGCCATCGCTCATTGCAGTTTCGCTGAAAGCAGGAGAGATTTCCGGTGGCACGATTGATCCCTTGATGCTGCGCATTGCGGTTGCACTCGGTATGGCCTTTGGGATCACCCTAGGTACTTGGCGTATTGTGATGGGCTGGCCTTTACAGTGGTTCGTTTTCGCCGCTTACTTGCTGGTCATTGTTCAAACCCTGCGCTCGCCCAGATCCATCATTCCGCTGGCATTCGACTCGGGCGGCGTCACAACGTCAACTATTACCGTACCGATTATTGCTGCGTTAGGCTTAGGCCTTGCAACTGAAATCCCTGGGCGCAGCCCGGTAATGGATGGGTTCGGGATGATCGCGCTTGCCTGTTTATTCCCCATCATTACCGTGATGGGCTACGCCCAAATTGCTCAATGGCGAGCCACGCGGACACGCTCAGCAAATGACTTACCCTCTTGTAAAGCAAGTGGTTAGGAAAAGGAGATCACGATGCGCTTTAAACTGATAGTTGCCATGGTGGAAGACGAATTAACCGACTCTATTCTTGAAGCCGCTCGCCACGCGGGCTCTACCGGCGCCACGGTGATCAATAACGCCCGCGGGGAAGGGCTTAATAAAGCGCAAGGCATTTTTGGCATGGAGATTACCGCGCAGCGGGATATGCTTCTGTTCCTGGCAGAAGAGCACCGCAGCCGCCACATTCTCGAGGCGATCGCCCAAGTAGGCGAATTTGATGAGACCCCCGGTACAGGTATCGCCTTTCAATTGGACGTCGAAGACGCTGTGGGCGTTAAAAATCAGATCAAATCGCTTTCTGATTCTGCGGATCAAGCTTAGCTATATAGGGGATGCTAGTCTTGGGCTTCAGCACATGCGCCAGCGACGCCACTGGCGCAGCAACAGGCTGTGCTTGGGCGAGCAAAGCATCGCCACCACTAAAATGATACCCACCGTTACCAAACCCGCCACGATGGTAGGGAAGGAGAAGTCGCATTCTCTTGCGCTTCGGCACTGGGCGCTTCGGTACAGGCTAGTGCAGCGCTCAGCCATAGCGGTAGGCTCAAGGCCATACCCAGATTGCGCTTACTCATTGTCTCTCCTTTTTTGTACATGACCGATAAGTATATTGCAGCTCAACAAGAAAGCATTGTGCAAATAGTTTAGCCTAGGCTAACAATATTGCACAAAAATACGTTACTATCCCAGCGACTATCCAATGATTGTTCCCACTGCTTCCGATATAATTTACCAATGACTGATTCTAATCCGAACGCCTCATTGACTGCCCCAAGCATTCCTGGAGATGCCCTGCCCCCTGTGGAGCAGCATGCCCAGCAGTATGCAACGGTGCGAAATGCCCACGAAACCGAACTGATTGAAGACTACGTTGAGCTAATTGGCGACCTGCTGGCCCACCGCGGCGAAGCGCGCGCGGCGGACATTGCCAGCCGTATGGCGGTCAGCCAGGCGACGGTTTCAAAAATGATTCGGCGTTTAAATGAGCTGGAGTTGGTTACTAGCAAGCCATATCGCTCGCTGTTTCTAACCGAAGCGGGTCAAAAAATGGCGGAAACGTCACGCGCTCGCCACGATATCGTGCTGCACTTTTTACGCGCCCTTGGGGTGAGAGATGCGACTGCGCGTATTGACGCTGAAGGCATGGAGCACCATGTGAGCGACGAAACCCTCGCCATTATGCAGCGCTTTACCGAGCAGCAGCAAAACAGCTAACCCCACTACTCCTCATCAGTGGGAAAACGCAATTGATTCACCTGGGTGATGGCGCCGTTCCAAATCATTTCCAAATAAGTGGTTTGGATAATGTCAGCAACGCAGCTTGGTGTCATCAGCGCCCAGTAGTTACTAGTTTAATAAAAAGTATCTGCAAACACAGTTTTTTACTCTTATTGATCAACCTTCTGTTACCTTGACGGGCATCCCCAACCGCCCGATGCCCGGCAATTTCAAAGCGGGTCGCATAACATCGATACCAAAGCTCAAGCCCAGGAGGTTAAGTTCAATGCCCTCCTCAAGCGCCAACATAATGCCAACCACCCCACCCAAAGACAGCTGGTAACCGCTGCCACTGGGCGCAGCAGCAAAAACGCCATTGAAAATATAATCCTTACCAATAGCAGTTACCGGGAGCGTCACCTCAAAGCCTGGCACTTCGCGTATAACCCAGGCAATAAAGCTATTGCTGTTCGGGCCAGGCCACACTCGATAAAGCTCAGCTTGTGGGTAGTCAGCGGCGGCGGCCTCTATCTGCGGTATTATCTGTGCAGCCGCCTCGCCGCGATAGTCAGCCAACAGTGTAGGAGGACTGCCAAACCAGGCTCGATCAGGCGTGTCGATTGAAGACACCACCGTGGGACGCCGCCAGCTCAACACCTGATGCAGTCGGTAACTATCGGCGTTTTCAGTCTTGGTCGCAATCCAGATATGCTCGCCAAACGCTCCGCGCCAGTTATAAGCCCGGGCTGAATATACCTGAACGACGGCTTCAGCGTTCACCGCTGGATCAGGCGCTATGCCAGCAGATGACCGATCCAGCGACGACCAATGCCCATCGGTCGCCACCTGATTACTCGCCAATAGCCAAACAGGCCCCGCTAACAGCAACGCTAACAGCGCCACTAGACTATGAAGCCAACGCATTAGCATTTTTATCGCATTATCCGTAATTGGAGATTATCTGCTTATTACCGCGATAGCTCAATGGGTGCAAGTATAGATTCCAACGACTCCATGTGCTCTATAGAGTATGATCAACAGTACAGTAAGCTACTTTTCAGGCACCACTTGAAAAATTAAAGAAAAATTTATACCAAAAAAAACCCTCCAATATTTATGGAGGGTTTATATTTTATGAACCTGATACAGAGTCAACAACATTTCATTTTATTGATCAAGATCTCTCGGGCTTTGCAATACCTATTAGCAAGGCTAACTTATAAGTAGTTGAGTAAATCTTAAAGTAATAACACAACAAATATGCCAAAAACTTTCTAGAAAATGAGAGTCCTTTTCTACCAAAAATATTTAACTGTCTTCGTGGAGGAAAATAGCCTTTAAGAAGAATTAAAAAAAAGGTATTTTTAGAAGCATTATTTTTATTGCATACTTCCCCACCGATCACCCTTTTGCGTTTTTTTAGCATAGCTTTCATATCGGCACGAGCAGGATGATTTACAATAACGTCTGGAGCATACTCAATAGATATACCTTTATCTTTTGCTCGCCAGCCCCACTCATTATCGCCTCCTGACATTAATGTATCGTTAAAAAGCCCAACCGTCTCAAAGTGTTTCGCCAATGTAATCATATTGGCAGTTGCTGCTCCTCCAGTCTGAGCATATTTTTCCTGATCAAAGGCAAAAGCCTTCTCATAAATTTCGACTAGGGTGAGCTTATCAGACTTAAAAAAAAGCTCTATTTTACCTGCTATTCGCTCTACACCTTTATCAAAATGGTTAACAGCAGCTTCCAACCAGTAAGGATCCGGAATACAATCAGAATCAGTAAAAGCAATAATTTCACCTTTCGCCAATTTTAAAGCTGCATTTCTTGCAGCATATGATCCCGGCTTTCCCTCTTTAATGATACAGAAATTGTGAGGCAAAGAGAAATCAACAGGTGGTGTATCTTCTGGTGCATTATTTACGATAATAACTTCAAAATCATCCTGGGGAAATGTTTGGTTTTTCAAAGCATTAACACACAGCTTCAATCGAGCCCAATCATGATAAGTAGGCACAATTACTGAAGCTCTTGGGCTGCGAACCTTCGTAACCCCACCTGCATCCTCTATCGCACTTTTACATTTCACCGCTTTTTCAAATTCATAAATGAACATTTAGTTGCTCTCCCCGTAATTATTAAAAACCTGAAAAATTGACGTCTGATGCTCAAGCGAAGCTTTCAGGCTTGGGGTGATATATTCCAGATAATTTCGTGTCAGGTGGTGGGTATCAGACCACATCAATCTTTCATCAAAATATGCCGGACATAATCCCTCAACACAAATTAATTCGGTAAAGTCTATTGAGATAAACAGAGGTATTTCACCTACATACGCATCTGCAGGATTAACAGATAGCAACACCTCTTCAATAGGTCGAGCACATAGGCTTGCCTCATGACGGTTCTTCCAAACGCAATAGCTTGGATCACTTTCAAACCAAGGGTTATCTCTTATACCCATTACAGGAATACCTAAAGCAGATATTTCCTTCCATTTTTCCACATGTCCAGAAGGAACAAACTCAACAGGATTCCCTACTACTAATCTATTCTCACGGGGACGATTCGACCTCGTCGAGTTTGTTATAACAAGATCAGGGGACAGGTCACTTAAATAATCAACGATATTTTCATTCCATAACTTACAAGTATCATTACCTTCCACAATTTCATAGCCAAGGGAACAAGAATTCTTTATGATACTTACCACTTTAAATCCATATTCATTCCCTAGACTCGAGAAAAAAGGTTCCCACTGACCTATATGCGACCCGCCTACGAGTGCGACTACAATTCCTGAAGAGGTATCTCCAAAATCACAAGATGAAATTTTGGACTCTGTAATGACCGTAGCACAACCATTATCTCTGTCCATGGTCTCGCCTAAGTCATTAGAAATGGCGGTAACATACCAATAGTTCAAATTGGAAGCATCGTCTTGTATAGAAATCTCATCGCCCTCGAATGCAGATCTTTTAAAATCAACTTTTACATCATGCAGATTTTCAATATAGTATTTAGCACCCAACCCAAGCGTAACCGAAGGAATGAAAAATGAAAAACCTGCAATATAGGAGATCCAAACCCTAGACTTGGGTATTTTCCTAAAAGGCTTTTCAATCAACCAGGTCGTAATAATAGCCAGCAAAACTCCTAATACAACAATGGTCATACCTTTTACAACGCCTAAGTTTGTTGTTTCATAATAGTGCTGAAAAAAAACCAATATCGGCCAGTGCCAAAGGTAAATGGTAAAAGACATGGCACCCAACATGACAAGATATCGATTTGACAATAACCTATTCACCAGTGTACGTTTTTCAGATTCGTTTCCTGAAATGATGATAAAAGCAGCTGAAACAACAGGAAATAGCGCGACATATCCAGGGAAATTCCAGTCGCTAGGAAATGCTATACCGATGCTAAAGAGAATAAAAATACCTAGAAAAGAGATGATTGATGCCGTTTTTTTATTCAACTTAATATAAGGGATAAATATAGCAACCAAGGCACCGGCTAGAAACTCCCAGACTCTTCCTAAAGGATTAAAATAGGCTGTGTTAGGAGTAAAATGCGTAGAGACCAACGAGTAAACAAAAGAAATAAAAAAAACTATAGAAACTCCCAACATTAAAGGTATCAATGATTTCATTTTGTTTGAAATATACAATAGTGGCCCAATAAGCAAAGGGAGAAAGGCATAGAATTGCACTTGAATTGATAGTGCCCAATACTGTTGAAAAGGGCTTGCTGGATCTCCAATTTGTAAGTAATCAACCTCTCTTCTTATTAGCAATAAGTTTTCTAAATGTCCTGCGCTAAAAATAAATTCATGTATTGTAGCCACCCAGTAAACAGGTGGTACGAAAAAATAACTGAGAATAAAAGTCGTTAAGAGTACAACATAAGCGGATGGAGCCACCCGTTTAATAATTCCTCCCCAAAAATGAAAGGGCTTTATATTACCATCCCTTGCATACTGACGAAGCAACATTCCGGTCATTAGAAAACCAGATACAACGAAAAATACATCGACACCTCCAGATACCTTCTGAAACCAGATATGGAAAACAAGCACCAGTATCGCGCCGATGGCACGAACTCCTTGAATATCCTTACGATACTTGTTATCGAGAGTATAAACATCAAACGTTTTGTTCACTTCTATCCTCCTTAATAAATAGCAAAAACATTCAACACATCTACCCACAGATGCCCTTGAGGGCCTCCAGAGGAGAGTTTAAAGTCTGCGTAAAGGAGTTTTCGGCAAAAATAGATAATTTTCTTACTCATCAACGGGTATTTTCTAGAAAAACCAACCTCGAGTTAAATCAATTAGCTCCTAAGTAATCATTCATTAGTATTTTGATAAAATCATCTATGTGTTTCGTATTCGCTTGCTCACCATCTTCAGCATTAACCGTTAACACTGGTACTCCTCTTTTCTCAAATTCCCCGATCACTTTCTTTCTTTTTTTTTGAGCTTTTCTACAATATTCAGCAATTTCATATTCATGTTTATTTTTATAATATGGCAACAGGTTACCAGTCTTCCTATAACGCTTAAGAATGCGCTCCGCTATAATTTCTGGCCGAGCGGTCATATGCACAATAACCCTTTTTCCATCAGCTTACTAAATAAAGCTTTATCCTTTCCCCAATTATCACTAATTTCATATTTGAAGTGGTGAAAAAGGCCTTCGTCTATTAGCAAGACAGTCGGGATTTTTTTATCTTCAACATATTTATCTATTGCTCTTGGAGTAATAGCGTACTGGGAATACTTAAACCTTGATTTTTTATTCTCCAAACTTATTAACTTGTAATCTAAAATTCTTTTATAAGCACTATCGATGTTCGTATTACGTTGTAGTCTGGCAATCCACAATCTTGCACGAATCAAACCTTTAATTAACCTCTTTTCTTCCATATAATCTATCAGAGTACTCTTTCCCACCCCTGGACACCCTACAACTTCTATAAAAAGTGATTTATTTGCGTTCTCTATCTGATAATCAAAGACACCTTTCACAAAAAAATGTGCCTTATACTCAAAAGTACGCAGTCGACCTAACCAGTTTTTTGCGATGAATTCTAATTGTGTCATGGCTAATCACCTAATAAGGAAGATCTTGCATAGATTTATTATTATTCGCTGAGATATGCTGACGTCAGACAGGATAGTTAGTGTTAGCGACACAACAGTTCCCGCGAATCCTCTGAGAATTGCGCCGTTATTTAGATAGTTTACTTTATCACTTTAATTTCGAAAAAATCTCTGCAATAAAAAGAAGATACGATTTTTAACCACTTAGCACACGATCCCGTAATCTACAGTAATATGGCTGAGGTATTATTAGAGTCGCCAAAGTCATCCACTGGCGGGGCCGCATACTAAATAGTATTAATGAGCATATATCTTTCTTAATTGACCTTCCAACTATCTTTTTTTCAACCGCCCATGACAATATTTTACGATTAATGGCGGCATTTAGATAATGTTTTTCAAGCCACGATAGGTCAACTTCACATTCACTCTTTAAGTCTAAGCAAGGATGAATTTGAATCATATTATTTTTGTCGCTTACCACGCCACTATTATGAAGCAACCACATGCTCGTAACGGTGGGATCATAGTGAACCATTTTAAGACTGCATATAACTTTTAACCAAAAATAAACATCCCCAGCACGTCGGTATCGATCAACAGGAAAACCACCAAGGGTCATGAATGTATTTTTATGTATGCAAGCGCCGTTCATGTGAATGAAATCAGAACGTGAGAACGCTGCTAAAGCTTCCTGTCGACTCATGACTCCATTTTTTAAAGGTTCACTTCTCGGAATTACTATATTTCCTTCCATCTTCCGAAATGCATTTACAAAAAGATTAACAGATGGGTTTTCGGAAATAGCATTAGCAAACCTTGAAAGGTGGTCATACACAAGCAGGTCGTCGGCATCAAAAAAAACCAACCATTCAGCTGTTGCCTGCTGTGCTCCATAATTGCGTGCTGCGTAGCCGCCTGGGCCAGGCTTATCTCGCTGGAACAGTCGCAGCTTACCCTTGCGTTCCTCTTGTAATAAAATCTGGAGAGACCCATCTGTAGAGGCATCATCAACGACAATGATTTCAAAATTCTTAAAGGTCTGATTATAAAGACACGAGAGAGAGTCCAACAAAGTTGAAGCCTTGTTATGAACAGGCACTATGACAGAAAACTTATACATAAACTCACCTCGTCTTAAGCTATTAGCCAACTTTAGCCAAAAAACTATAAACTTTCACATTTATAAACTCTCAATGGAAGACATTGACTTTTAACCGGTGAATCAATGTATTCAATTTCAGGTGAAAACAAAAAACCTTCAACCAACCCAGCTGTTACAATACCAGCTTTTTTTAACTGTCTTCTTCGTAATAATTTTAATATCATATATAAATCTAAGCACATAATTTTTACTACGACATGAGCTGGACGATATTTTTTTGTGACAAATATTCTATTTCTTATTAAGTACTTATAATACTTAAGGCGCACCTCACTATTTTCAGAAATAATATTTAGCACTCCTTTCTCCTGCCGTAAATGCATCACTTTGCTGGCACCCACAACAAACCCGGGAACATCTTCCGTTATTCTTAATGTATATTCAGTATCCTCGCCCCATATGAACATATCGGAAATAGGCAAACCATACCTGTCAATGGTACCGCGGGGAACAAGAATAGATACAAAAGTTGCTCGATCAACGGAGACAACACCATATTGAGCAAATTTTGGCCAATCTTTATATCCAATATGATTAATTTTTTTGTTGATAGAAGGTGAATTAGTTACATAACCATTTTCTGTAAAAGCAGTAGAGATCAGGTAGGCTCTGTCAATACCATTTTCATCCAAGGTATTATCTGCTTCAATTAATCTTTGCAAGGCAAACGGCTCCGGAATGACATCATCGTCCATCATCCAGATATAATCAGCTCCTTCCTTATATGCGAGACGAAACCCAGCATTGAATCCACCTGCAGCACCTACATTCTGCGACAGCAAATACACTTTTAGATTCGGATAGTCCAATTCACTTAGCATTTCTTGTGTATTATCATCGCTAGCATTATCGACCACAATCACCTGGTCACAAATGCATGTTTGTGAATAAATGGCAGCTAAACATAGCTGTAGCAAATCCTGCCGATTGTAGGTGAGTATCACCGCGATCACCTTGCTCATAGTGTCCCCTGCATAATCATGCCCTTGAAAACTCAATACAGCGTTTAATTATTGGCTAACATATACATGCGATTAATACGGCAGCACCTGACCTTAGTTGCCATTTTAATATAATAAACATTTTTGTTTGGCATAAAGAGAAGCCTGGAATTTCGTGCATTCGTAAAATGCAAATGGAGAACATACACACTTTATGTCGCTAATTATTTAGGATTATGCTATTCCAGGCGCGATCCCTAAAGCATATCAAAGATGAGCATCATTATAATTTCCAAAGGCTCACCCTTTTCAAGCGACGCCGGATGCTTCTTGGAATGTTATTATAAAAAAATTTAACAAAAGCAATTGGAAAATAGTAGAAAGGAGCTTTAAGCTGTCGTAATTTTTTTAGACTAATTTTCAATGAATTAAATGTATAACTCAATCGATTTCCGACTTCAAAGCTCTGTCCTTCGTGAAGTCGTTTAACTGTTAGCGGTAAATCCACTTGGTAAAATATAAAACCTTTTCTCAGAGCGCGTACCCACAGGTCTATATCGACCTGTCTAAACAATGCTTCATCGTACCCTCCAACCTCATCAAAAAATCGTCGAGAGAACAATATAGAGCTATGATTTATTGGATTGTTAACATAAAAACTATCACACCCCATTGGTGTGACGGAGAATCCTCTACTAATAACTAACTCCCCTTCCCCTTCTCCATAAACGATCTGGCTAGCTGTTACGACAAGCTCCACATTTGGAAATAGGCTTATAGTGGCGACCTGCTGCGCCAATTTTTCGGGTAGCCATTGGTCGTCTGCGTCGATATTGGCCAGCCACGGATAACGAGTATGATTGACAGCAATGTTAAGCGCCCGCGCACGACCAACACCTTGCGTATCCACTAACTGAACCTGGACAGGGGCCATGTGACGTAACTTCTTGAGCACTTCCCAGGTATCATCGTCTGACCCATCGTTGACCACAACAACTTCTTTAGGTAGATAGGTTTGAGAAAAAACGGAAGAAAGACTTGATTCCAGGTATTTGGATCCATTTTTCACAGTCATAATGACAGAAATATCAATCTGATTCATTAGGCCACCTCCATGGCATCAGACAAGCTGATGATGATAACTTTTTCTATTAATAATAATTATCACTAACAAACAGTAAAAACTCACTAGCATATTAACTACAGAACTAACAATTTATTTAGCCTGAAAATAATTTATATCTCTTTTCTATCGGCGAAATTTCATATTGACTACTTTCCATATCAATAATTTTATTTTATTCTTGGCAAAACGAGCCCCAAGCTGATCTTCAGGATTATATATACGGCTATCACTAAAACAGAAAACAGGCTTACCTGCTTCTCGACAAATTAGTTTTGCTTGATAAGAATTAAACTCGACAAACAAGTCCGCCGTGGATGCAACAAAAGTCTCAACCTTGAATTTCACCTGCGAATCAATAGTCATGACATTCTTATTATTTTTCTTCATAACGAGATTACGATACGAAACCCCGTTATCCATCAGTAAAGCTTCTACCTTATGTCGGTTTGACTCACTCTGAGACGTAACGATTGTATCGATATCTCTTGAAGGAAGGTAACGAAAGCGTGTAGTACCTGTATCATCACAAAGTTCGTTTTCTGACATCATCCCCTCAAGACAAATACAAGACCTACTCATTACATTATGATGAAATATATTCCATTCAAAAGCTCTTGGATGGGGAAGAAATTCAAGAATAATATCTACATCACTACTGATTGGCTTGCCTGAGTAAATAGCCAGTGTCGATGCACGTGCTGCTAACCAATCGGGGAGCGCGTTAATTTCGTTTCTTATTGAACCTCCGGTCATTATACTGTCGTCTACAATAAGAACTTTTTGTGCCTCCCAGGGAGAGTTCAAATCTTTTCTCACGCATCTCGTAAGCCCTTTTTTCAATGGATAATTATTAACCCAGGATGAAATATCCGTACAATTTATATTTAGTGCAAGTGCAATCATGTAGGCGGGAACCATACCACTTCTTGGTACCCCGACGACTAAGTCCCAGTCACCAGAAAATTTTTCAAAATTCTTTGTAATATCCCTGCCGAGATCACCATATGACTTGAACTGAATCTGCATTAAGTTTTCTCCGACAACTCGCTCAATATTTTCAGCAACAGCTATCTACCACCCATTTAGCTGATACAGATAGATATATGGTGACCACCAATCGAAATACCTATTGCATCAGTGATGCCGCAGCTATTAAATTAGATAAAATCAGGAAATTAGTATCGAGGCTGTTAGTACTTTTGCAGGGTATAATGTAGATAACACGCAGCACTACGCTACAATTTTATTTAGCAGTAATAGTATCAAATGGTTTTTGCACCCTATTACGAAGCTCTGGTTTTCCTATACCCATTGCTTCAAGCATAACGGCATTGACTTTATGCACATCGTATTTATCTTTAGCAATCTCGTGGGAGCGCTGTCCCATGGTTTTAACTAAAGCTGGTCTGTCAATAAAGTGTTGCATGGCTTTAACAAGCGCATCGACATTTTTTACAGGTATCAAATAGCCGTTATCGCCATTAGTGACGGTTTCTCGACATCCAGGTGCATCGGTAGTGATGACCGCTCGCCCCATAGACATGGCTTCCAGAATTGAGCGCGGCGTGCCTTCTCGGTAATAACTAGGCAGTACAAAAACGCTACTCTCGGCAAGTGCCAGGCGCACATCATTCAGCCAACCCAAGTGTTCAAGCGATCCCTCTCCCACCCAAGTATCCAGCTCTTGTTGCGAAATCGTATCGGGGTTGCTGTCGATATCACCAGCCAGTTGAAATACTACCTCAGGGTGCTGCTGCTTGATTCGCCTAGCTGCCTCAGCGTACTGGCGGACACCTTTGTCTGCCAACAAGCGAGCAACCAATAAAAAACGTGGCGGCCCATCAGGTAAAGGGGCTGTAGCAAAATGCGCCATATCGACCCCTGACCCATTGAGCACTTGGGAAGGTACGCGATCGCGTAGTATTCCCAAATCACGAAATAAGCTTTCATCATCGGGGTTCTGGAAAAAAACCTTATCCACCTTATTCAAAGCTGCCGAATACAGTCTACGCACCAGATGGAAAACCAGAGCGCGCTTACCGCGTGCCTCTCCGGCAAAGGCATATCCCAGGCCAGTGATCAATGCATAACGTTGAGGAACCTTCGCCAGCCAAGCCGCCAACATCCCATACACCACCGGCTTGATGGTATATGCCAGAACGACATCGGGTCGTATATTACGCATCAACAAGTAAAGTGCTTTTAGCGTCAAAAAATCATACCACGGGTTAAGGCCTGTTCGTTGCATGGGGATATCGTGAACAAATACTCCCCAAGCCTCTAACTGGCGGCATGTCCTTGGATCATCATGTAACCCTGGTGATGCCGCATGTACTTCTAATCCTGCACTAATCAGGCTTTGTACGAGCGGCCCCCGAAAATTGACTAAGGAATAGCTTGAGCCCGACACTAGCAGAAAGCGACGTTTTGGTTTATTAAGCTTAGAGTTCATGCTGCCTCCTCAACGAACACCAGATAGTAAAAAAATTACCAGCTAAAAACATATAAATTCGAAAATATAAACGCCTACTTATAATAAAGCCCCATGCATAATATAAATGCATCCTTAAAGTAGTGAATATAAACAAAATCATGTGATACATGGAATATTTAATTAGAAGCTAGATATGAAGATTCTAATGGGCTGGGCCTACCTACTGAATAATAAGTAAATCCTTTCGCCCTCATTCGGCGCGGCTCATAAATATTACGCCCATCAAAGATAGTGGGTTCAGTTAATTTCTCTTTAATAAGATCAAAATCAGGTGCACGGAAGTTCTGCCACTCCGTGACGATAATCAAGGCGTCAGTATTCTTTAAAGCTGCTTCTTTGGTTCCACAAAGGATTAAGTGATCATGACTCCCGTAGAGACGCTGAGCTTCTTCCATGGCTTCCGGATCATAAGCCTGCACCTTGGCACCAGCTGCCCAAAGTGCCTCCATTAGTACCCTGCTGGGGGCATCGCGCATATCATCAGTGTTGGGCTTGAATGAAAGCCCCCAAATGGCGAAGGTCTTACCCTTTAATTCAGCATGGAAGTGCTGGCTTATCTTATTGAATAGCGTGTTTTTTTGCTCTTTATTACGCGACTCCACTGCTTTGAGTAATTTGGCGTCAAAATCAATGGTATTCGAGACGTGGATAAGAGCCTGCAGATCTTTAGGAAAGCACGAACCGCCATAGCCCACACCGGGATAAATGAAGTCGTAACCAATGCGTGGATCCGAGCCTATTCCTTTACGCACCGCCTCAATATCGGCACCCAGACGCTCAGCCAGGTTTGCCATTTCGTTCATAAAACTGATTTTGGTAGCCAACATGCAATTAGCTGCATACTTGGTCAGTTCGGCACTTTTTACATCCATCACGATGATCTTGTCGTGATTACGATTGAAGGGGGCGTATAGCTCGCGCATGACTTCAATCGTGGCATCGCACTCTGTGCCGATAATAATACGATCAGGCTTTTGGCAGTCTACGACCGCACTACCTTCTTTTAAAAACTCAGGATTAGACACCACGTCAAACGCGATATCATTGCGTCCGCGCCTTTCCAGCACTTTTTCCACCTCGTCACGCACTTTGTCAGCACTACCTACAGGTACGGTGGATTTGTTAATGATAATTTGGTTCTGCTCCATATGTTCGGCAATGGTGGCAGCCACAGTGAGAACGTACTTGAGATCAGCACTACCGTCTTCGTCCGGTGGAGTTCCCACAGCAATAAACTGCACTTGGCCATGGTTGACTCCCGTGGCCGCATCGGTAGAAAACTCAAGGCGCCCAGCGGCGTAGTTCTCTTTTACTAAAGATTCTAGACCAGGTTCATAAATAGGGATGTTGCCCTGCCTAAGTTGTTCGACCTTATGATCATCTAGATCGATGCAAACAACATGATGGCCAACTTCAGCCAGAATAGTTCCTTGAACCAGGCCTACGTAACCCGTGCCGAAAACTGTAACGTTCATTGGATTTCCTAACTGGAGAGTAAAGTGGTGAGAAAAATTAGAGAGAAGTTTTATTTAGGCAAGCTATGAATTTCACTTATGGTGCTGCTCGCCTTATTTGGCGAATAGTAACTTCGATACCATTCGACAAACTTGGCAACGCCATGAAAAACTGATGTGGCGGGCCTATAACCAACCTTTTTTTCTAATTCACCTGAATCCGCATAAGTGTCTGGAACATCGCCAGGCTGCAAAGGCAGTAGATCCTTGATGGCCTTTCTACCTAATGCTTTTTCAATGGCTTCGATATAGATGTTGACCGTCACAGGATCATTATTGCCAATGTTGAAGATACGAAATGGCGCATTGCTGGTAGCAGGGTCAGGGTTATCGCTATTCCACTCAAAAGCAGGAGTGGCTATATCATCACTGGCGCGAATAACGCCCTCAACAATATCATCCACATAGGTGAAGTCGCGGGTATGGCAGCCATAATTGAAAACCTGGATGGGCTCATTGGCCAAAATATTTTTGGTGAATTTAAAAAGCGCCATATCTGGGCGCCCCCAGGGGCCATAGACGGTGAAAAACCTTAGCCCGGTGGTCGGTAATCTAAACAAATGACTATAACTGTGGGCCATCATTTCATTGGCTTTTTTGGTGGCAGCATAAAATTGCAGTGGATGGTTGGCTCCTTCATGCTCGGAAAACGGCATTAAAGTATTAGCGCCATAAACACTACTGGTACTGGCGTACGTCAGGTGCGCAATGCTGGAGTAACGACACGCCTCCAAAACATTAGTAAACCCAATCAAGTTACTTTCCACATAACTAAGTGGGTTTTCCAGCGAATAACGAACCCCTGCTTGGGCAGCTAGATGAATAACTCGGTCAAAGTGGTGTTCATTAAAACACTCGGCCACCGCCTGTTGATCAGCTAGATTAGCGCGAATAGAAAGGTAGTCGTTTCTTGTCTCTTTCGCCGTCTGCTCAAGAATTTTTAGGCGCGCCTCCTTAATGGCAGGGTCATAATAGTCATTGACGCTATCAAAGCCGACGACACTATCACCGCGCTCCAGTAGCCGCTTGGCAGTGTGAAAGCCGATGAATCCGGCATGGCCGGTAACAAGAATCTTCATTTAATAACTCCATGACGTGGGAGAAATAGAGGGCATTGGCAGGAGTAGGGCAAATAACAGCGCTAATCTCAGCTGCGTACAAAGCGCTGAATATGGCGCCAGCTCACTCGCCTCAAGCCATCCAACGTCAAGGGCACCAGAGCCACTGAACGCACCATGGCAAGTAACGGACGCGGAAGCTCACTCAGACATAAGGTTCGCGGCAGGCCGGTATAGGGAAACCAACATTGTCGATAGGAGCTCTGCCGGGCTGAAGGAGGTAAATCGCCGGTAAAAATCGAAGGTACGGCGTACCAGGCATAGTTGCCTTTCAGCGTCTTTATTTCGTCAGAACCGGGCTGTAGAAACTCGAAATCGATAATCTTTAGCCCTTGGCAAGGGTCATAGATAAGGTCATGCGGATTAAGATCGATGCATTCATAGCCAAGACTGCGATAGTGCAAAATAACGGCTCTCACGCGCTCGATGGCCCAGATAGGCAGCAAACCATGATTAGAAAAAGGCGCACGAGGCGATAAAATGCGTTCCATGCAATTGGCATAGCGCTCAAACACTAGATAATGAGTACCGACTTCTAGCAGACGGGATACTTCTGGCAGAGAGGCACCGAGTTCACGCGCCTTTACTTCACGCTCTAGGTAGCGCTCACGCCCAGGCCGAAATGTCTTGCAAATCGCCTCAGTGCCATGAAAATCCACCAGCTCTACTTTGGCTCGGCAAACCTCTTTACTTAGGTCAGCTAATACCGGGTAAGGTGTGCGAAATGCTGCATCGTTGCTTAGGGCTGCTTCACGTATCTTACCGATCTGCTCGGGCACCAAGGTTTTGAGATACTTAAACGCCTGATCCGCATCGCGGGAGCAATGTATCGGACTCTGTTGTTCTGCTTTGCTCTCCTCTGGAGAGAGCGTGGCACTGAAGGTTGCCCTGATGGTAGGTAGTCTTAAATTGGGAGAGTCACTCGACATCCGCTTCACCGGTACTGGATGGACATCCTGTACCACAAGCAGAAAAACTGGCGGCGACCCACTGCTGGCAAAATTTCCTTGCTCTTGTCCATCATCAAGAACCCACTGAGCGAGCGCCTGTTGCTGCCCACTTTCGATTGGCACGCTACACAACACATTAAATCCATAGTGATCAAGCAACTTAAGAAGGGTGTCCAAATACGCCAACTCACACTCTCTAATCAGAAAAACAGTAATCCCGGATAGCCACTCTTGTTGCTCGTCATCAGATTGTTTGTTCGTCATGACTTGCCTCCTTGTGCTAAAGAGAGCACTTATTTTTAAATAAGCATTGATGACATGCTCAATAATGCTTTTCGCATCACTCAAGCATGAAAAGTGGTGATCAGAGCGAGGGGGAAACGGCTCAGTCGCTATGGCGTAGGCGCCGGAAGTAAACGGGTTGCAGCAAAGTTGGTAAGATTCCGTCGTCTTGTGATAGCCAGCGATTCAATAAGATTCTCAACCTTCTTTGGGTACGGAGCGTAATACAGGGCCTAGTCTGGCGACCGACCTTAAGGCTGTGTTCGTTGCATCAACATGTTGGCGTTGCGTATCTGAGGTCATGGTCTGACGCGCTTTCCATACCAGGTCGGCTATTTCGTCCAAAGGGTTGTAGTCCAGTGGAGCCGACTGCAACAACTGGCGGATACGCAGGTGATCAGTAGCGATAAATGCCTGCTCCAGCTGCTTTAAAAAGGCTTCGAGCCTCGGCCATTCCCAGAAGCGCTCTTTTGAAGTCATGATACGATCATGGCGCGTCTTGCTGACGTCATGACCTATCAACAATTCCTCGTAAAGCTTTTCACCAGGCCGCAAGCCGGAATAGATGATTTCGATATCCCCTTCAGGATGCGCAGCGTCTCTTACCTCCAATCCCGAAAGGCGAATCATATTCATGGCCAGATCATGAATGCGTACCGGCTCGCCCATATCGAGCACGAAAACCTCCCCACCTTCCCCCATGGCGCCAGCCTGGATAACCAGCTGCGCAGCTTCGGGAATTGTCATGAAATAGCGGGTGATATCCGGGTGAGTCACCTTAACGGGGCCGCCCTGCTCAATCTGCTGACGAAACACTGGGACAACGGAGCCACTTGAACCCAGAACATTGCCAAAGCGCACCATGCAGAATCGAGTGTTGGACTGAGAATGTGCGAAGGCCTGACAGATAAGCTCAGTCAAACGCTTGGATGCACCCATGGCATTGGAGGGGCGAACCGCTTTATCGGTGGATACCACCACAAAGGTTTCAACATTGGCCGACATTGCCGCCTTGGCCAGATTCAATGTGCCAAAGACGTTATTACTCACTCCTTGCACGAGATTAAATTCCACCATCGGCACATGCTTGTAAGCAGCAGCGTGGTAGACAGTATGCACCTCGAAACATTCGAACACTGCCTTAAGACTGCCCGAATGCTGCACTGAGATAAGCAATGGTTTTAGCTCGCACCGTGACGCGGTGCTTTCGATATGTTGCTTCAACTCTTGCTCAATGGCGTATAGCGCAAATTCGCAGTTATCGATCAAAAGCAGGCGGACAGGATTCTGATCAAGAATCTGACGACACAGTTCACTGCCTATCGAGCCTCCTGCCCCCGTCACCATGACCGATTTATCGCGGATATTGGCCTCCATCAGTTCGGGGAAGGCAGGCACAGACTCCCTACCCAATAAATCTTCCAGCGCCACATCGCGAAGTTCACTGATTTTGGCTCTACCGGCAATTACATCGGCGCTACCAGGAATTGTCTTAAGAGGCACGGAAAGGCCCGAAAGCCAGTGCAGTATCTCGCGGCGACGCCAACGTGGGGCGCTGGGGATAGCTAACAAGACCATTGTGGCGCGGTGTTCTTGAACCAGAGCAGCTAATGCTACCGGCTGATGTACCCGCAGCCCTTCTACCATGGCGCCTTCCAATCCCCGCCAGTCATCAACGAAGGCCACCGGCTGGTATTCCTCTCCATTGCGCAGAGCAGCCACCAGCTCGCAACCTGCGGCCCCTGCCCCATAAATCACCACTGGCTTGCGCTGTCGAAGCTGACTGTGGCGATACAACTCGCGCAATAGAAAACGCAGGCTACCGATACCCAACAATAAGAGCAGCGCATAAATGATGATAATAGATAGTCCAATGGGCGAGTTAACCATGTAACTGGCCGGCGCTACTAACAAAGTCGATGCCAGCACAACAACAGCTATAGTGGATACAGTGGCATGGCTCATGTAGCGAATGACGGCGCGATAAAGCCCTAACCAGCGGAAAAGCAAAAGGCTTATCGGAACTAACACGCTGATGGTCATCCACAAGGAAATGCTGCTGAGTGGTTGTAGGCTTTCCAGGTGAATCATTGTGGCAAGTTGCAGGCTACCCACCACAATCAAACCATCAAATACAACAAGTACCCGGCGCTTTATGGAGCGCGGCGCCATTGATAACGACTTTATGAAACTAGCCATAGTTATCTCTATCCGTCCTTGCGGGTTGCCAAGTTACAGCGCTGACAGCCGCATTATTGAAGTGGGCGATCAAAAACGAGATTTTGACGGGAAGCCGCTATCGAGCCTTCTCGATAGAGATGCCAACAGATCACTAGTAGTACCCAGAATAACGTCGCGCGCAGCCCGTTATGAGTAGTGGAATAAATCAATGGCCCTGCTACTCCAGCCCAGATGTAAAGGGGAGCTCGGCGCAATACGGTGGCTATTATCGATAGGAAAAGCACTAGGCCTGGCAAGCCATAAGCAAACAACATGTTAATAAAGGAGGAGTGGATTTCGGCCCCATCATATGGTGCAAAACGCTGCCGTTCGGCTTCTCCTGCCCCCAATATTGCGTAGGCGGGAAAGTTAGTCAGTCGGTCAAACTTGCGTTCTTCATACACACTATCAATTTTGCTTGGTGCTCGATCCATACGCGCTTCCAGGTTGCGCAACACCTGCCCCTCAGTACTAATATTGGCGAGCACAACACCTCCCAATAATAGTGGCACCAGCAGCAACAGGCGCGCAAAGTACTTGACCTGCTTAGCATTTGCTATGGCCCAGCCGATCCCCACCATAGCCCCACCTCCCATAGCGGCCAACGACGACGCCGATAAGATCCCCAACACGCCGCTAGCTAGCCCGGCCAATGCCAAAGGCCTCATTTTAGGGTGAAAATCATCGAGCATTAACAACACCACTACGCCACATAGCGAAAAGTAGGCCAGCTGATTGGGATTATTAAAGCTGCCAGTGGTGCGGTTGATCCCCAAGGCTAATTGCACTAACACATGGCCACCGGCGATCACTAGCGCAATAGAGATGCTATTTCGAATAAGCCCTATGGCACGTTCACCGTAAACGCTTAGGAAACGCAGCAGCCCCATACCGATTAAAAAATTGAACAGGAAAAACTGGGCTGGTCTAAAAAATTCAGTGGTTTCCATCACTAACGTCCAGCTAAGGCATACCATTACTACCCACAACACCATTAATCCCCAGCACATAGCGAAGGGTGAAACTTTCAGGTGTTTGTCTCCTAATGACATCAAAAGCATCACGCCGGCAAAACCGATCAGCACAAAATCAGCCAGCTGTGGCCCACCGCTGGGAAACAAATAAAGGCTGCTTAGCGAAAGCCCCACAAACAGCAATAGCGCACCGATCAGATTCATGGCGATACCTTTTTTCTACTGTGGCTAGAGGTTAGCCATCATCTGGAAGGTATGATTGCGACTGGCCAGGTCATCATAAGTACCTGCATCACTTACTTGCCCGTCCTCAAGCATATAAATTATGCCGCACTCTTTGACCGTGGCCAGGCGGTGGGCAATAAGCACCACCGTCATTTGGCCTGCGAAGCGCTGGATATCTTCCATCACACGACGTTCGGTGATCCCATCCAGAGCACTGGTGGCTTCATCAAAAACTAATACACTGGCTTGCTGATAAAGAGCACGGGCGATACCCAAACGCTGACGCTGTCCCCCTGATATCTGCACTCCGCGCTCCCCGATTCTAGTTTCGAGCCCTTCGGGAAATCGCATGATCAGTTCATCGAGTTGCGCCATGTGTAGGGCTTCTTTGACTCTCTCAACATCAATATTTTCGCGTTCAATGGCAAAGGCGACGTTTTCGAGGATCGTGGCATCGGACAGAAATATCTGTTGCGGCACAAACCCCACACTGGCATGCCAATTCCGCAAGTTCTCCTGCGTTAAAGCCACACCATCAATGAGTATTTGCCCTTGCTGAGGCTCGATCAGACCCAGCAATAGATCCACAGCAGTACTTTTACCACTGCCAGAAGCACCGACTAAGCCGACCATCTTGTTGACCGGAATTGTCAGAGTCAGGCCATTCAGCGCCCGTGCTCGCGCTCCTGGGTAGTCGAAGGCGACCTCATGAATTTTGATTTCTCGCTGAGGAACCCACGGCATTGACTGAGCAGCAGGCTTAGATTCACTGCCTGTTTTCAGTTTTATGGTTTCCTCACTGCTGGCGATCAAATCTTCACGGATTGCATCATAAGCCGCCAGGTTGCCGCGTATTTTAGTAATGGAGGTATAGATTTTCTGAAAGCCAGGCAGCATCTTGAAACCGGCTAGGGCATAAATTGAAAGCGCCGGCAAAATGGCGCCCAGATTGCCTTGGTAGAGGTTAAGCAGGTAAAGAACCAGCAGGATTACCGAACCAAAGGCCACTAGCTCGATAGCATAACGGGGTGCCTCACTCAGTCCTTGTGTTACACCTTGGCCTCGCGCTATGCGGTTGCTGGCCTTTTCAAACCGCGTGGTAAAACTCGCCTGACGATGCAATAAAAGAAGATCTTTGATGCCTCCAAACCCTTCAGTCATCAGCTTGAAGCGTTTCGATTGAGCCTCAGATATACGCCTTCCATTAATGCTGAGAAAGCGCCGCACCGTCTGATAAAGCAGTAGATAAGTGGCGAGGAATATCACTAAGCCGGATATTGCTACAACAGGGTTATAGATAAAGATAGCCAAGCTCATCAAGGTCACCATGACCGCCTTGGCGTTGAGCTCCATCGCTGGATTGATCACCTTTGTCGTAACGCGCTGGACTTCAACGGAGACCTTGCTGATCAGGACACTGGTATTCTGGCTCGAATGAAATAACCAAGGTTGGTACAGATAATAACGATAGAGGCGGCTAGAGAGTTCCGCTCCCACTTGCTCACTGTAGAGCGACAGCCGCCAGGTGGTATACATGGAAATTAGCGCTGCCATTAACAACACTCCAAGTACCATACCGCCCAATAGACTCAAGAAGGACTTGTGGCTTTGCATTCCGCTATAAGTATAAGCCCAGGCTAACCAACCATTGCCCTGGAGTTTGCTCATATCGCCGACCACCGCCATAAAAGGCCCAATGGCGATGACACTGGCAATTTGAGCTAGCGCCATCACAATGATCAGTGCCTGAAGCCCTAACAATCGGCGGCGCTGTTGTTGCGTTAGTAAAGAATAAAATTCGCGCAATTGATTAAGCATATTGGCTCACCGGTAAGCATAGAGGTAGCTGCCATAGTATCCGTGACGGCTGCTGGTCGGCTTCTTAACACCATTTAGAATTCCACCTTTGAGCCTCACACCAGCACTCTCAAGACGACGCTTAGCGGCTTTGATTTCGCCAGGAGGGTTCGTGTCGAACCGCACCACCATTAGACTGGTACCAACCAACTTGCCGACTACCGAGGCATCGGTTACCGCCAGAATCGGGGGCGTATCCACGATTACCAGGTCATAGTGCTGGCTTATCGTGTCTAGAAAGTCGTGAAAACTCTGCTGCATCAAAAGCTCTGATGGATTAGGCGGTACGCTTCCTCTTGCCACATAATCAAGTCCATCAAGCTCACTATGGCGAATGGCCTCCTCCACACTGATACGCCGTGCCAACAACTCTGAAAGTCCCTTTATTCCCTTACCGTGAAAGGCATGGTGCAAATGGCCGCGGCGCATATCAGCATCGATTAACAACACTTTTTGGCCAGCCTGGGCACATACCGCCGCTAAGTTCGCGGCTATGAAGCTCTTACCTACCCCCGGACTAGCACCAGTAATCATCAACCGATTGTTATCGGATTCGAGCATGGCGAAGTAGAGGCTGGTACGAAGCCCACGCAATGCCTCAACGGCAATTTCAGCGGGTTTCTTGACGGCCAGCAAGCCACGAAAAACTTCTTGGGCTTTCTTGGCACGACGCGGACGAATACGCTCGGTAAGCCCTGCCTGTTCACCGGAATTCGGTAAGGTGGCATAGACAGGCAGACCCAATTCTTCAAGCTGCTCGGGGGTTTTGATAGACCGACTAAGCAACATACGAACGATCACTAATAACATTGCCAACAAGGCGCCAAACAGGCCGCTAACAGCGGTTATTAAAGGGATACGTGGAGCAATGGTACCGGGGGACAGCATGGCCGCATCCAAGATACGCACATTGCCTACTGTGCCAGCCTTCACCAAACGCATCTCTTGAAGCTGATTGAGTAGCTGGACATACACTTGCTGATTGACCTGAGTATCCCGAGTAAGACGCAGCACCTCCTGTTGGGTTTCGGGTAATTCACTCACCAGAGCGTTAAGTCGGTCACGCTCGGCTTCTAGCTGGCCGCGCTGTCTCAGTAACGTTTGGTAGTTAGGGTGTGAAGGACGGTACCTCTCAGCCAGATCCGCTTCCCGCATAGCCAACTCACCAAGCTGGTTTTCCACATCGACTACCCGAGTAAGCAGGTTCTGTGTCTCGAACGTCAGGTCGACAGAGTCGCGCTGAGCTCGGTAATCGTTGAGCATGCCTTCGGCATCTGACAATTGGTTGCTAACCTGAGGAATTTGCTCGTTGAGAAAGGCGATCTGTTTTTCTGCTTCTTCTGAATGACGCTGCACGTTTTGAGTCAAAAAGACGCTGGTCAGCGTGTCTAGTGTTGGCTGAATCTGGTTTTGATCCGCCCCGTTCAACGTCAGTTCATAGACGCCCGACTCTAACCCACGCGGAATGATTTCAAAGCGATTCTTCAGCTCACTTATTGCACTAAGAGCAGACGTTCTTACTAATGTGAATTCTGCGCCGGGGTGGGCCTCTGCCTGGCTGACAAAAAGACGATACCCCAATTCATCATTCTGTACCGTTTCCCCAACGCTACCAGTAAGCAGCGTTTCTTCTTCCAGCAGCAGCTCGAATTCACCGCCGTCGAGAAGCCGCAACACATGCTCCCCCCCCACGTTCTCCTCGGGAACATCGAAACGAGCGACTCGCAGTGATTCCCCAGCCCACACATAGGGGTTACTCCAAGCATCATCCACAGAGTCTGCTAACCACTGGCGAATGAATTCAGGCGTGAGGCTCTCGAACCACTGCTGATTAACTCCATGATGAACCAGAAAGTCCCCCACCACCGGCAACCTACGCGGCTCAACCTGAATGGCAAGGTCAAGACGGTCAGCGGTTTCACCCAACACCATACGTGACTGCAGAATTTCGAGCTCAGCAGAGGTAGGGTTGCCTTGTTGCGGCTCTCCCAATGACTCCATAAACGCCAAGTTCGATCCTCGGGTCTCTATCTGAACTAAGGCATCGGCCTGATAAATTCTCGGCTGAGAGCTGGCATTAAAGTAGCCCGCCAGCAGAAAAAATCCCGTCACCGACACAATAAACCAGCGATGATCGGACAGCGTGTCTACCAACTTACGCAGATTAAGCTCATCGCTCTCTCGAGGTGCTGGCGACGGCGCTGGTGAAGGGAAATTAGTCATGGAGATGCCTCATCACTCAGAAAATATATTAAAGCTCACCGGCATCAATAGCAGACGTTGCAAAGTCGCCTGGCAAACTAACTGATGGCAACAGCAGGGAGATCACAGAGTTCCAGCGAGCCAGCGGTGCTGACGTCACGTACACCACATCCTGCGGCTCAAGAGGAAAACGTGTTCCTAGCAATAAGCGAGTGGCATCCTGAATATCCAACTGATAGACGGTGGCAATTTTCTCGCTACCCGGCGGGTTTCCCCTTACTACGAAAATACCCGACGGCTGGGCGCGATTTTCATTCACACCACCTGCCCTTCCCAATGCATCCGTCAACGTGATGCGTTCATTGCCCAGGGCAATGGCACCTGGACGGCTAACCTGTCCCAGAACGACCACGTTTTGATTTTCCATGGTGGGCACGTGAAGTAGATCGCCATCACGCAGTAACCGGTTTTGTGTCATATCCCCTTGACGCATCATGGCGTAAAGCGATATCACCTCTTCACCACCATTGCGGCTTAGGGTGACATTACGCCAATCCGCATTATCACGTGCCCCGCCTACTTCACTAATGGCATCAAGTACCGTCATCGGCACAATACTCAGAGGCAGAGTGCCGGGGTTTTCCACTGCACCACTGATGTACACTTTTTGGGAGTTAAACGCCGCAATGCCTACCTCTACCTGCGGCTCATTGATTACTGCGGACAATCGCCGTGCGATTAACTCGCGCACCTCGTCAAGCGTCATGCCCTCGACTCTCACACGCCCTACGTAGGGATAGAACATCGTGCCATTGGGCCGTATACGGTTCCCGGTTTCCGCAGCGGAGCGCTCGGCGCCGGCAGGAATCGTTAATTCTGGATGGTCATAGACGATCACGCTTAAAATGTCCCCAGGCCCTACCCGATATTCGTAGTCTTGCACTTCTTGATTCAATGCTTGAGACGTGGCTTGCGTGGTAGGCTCTTCTGGGACATACAACCTATCTACAAACTCTGGTGTAATGGGTTGTACGTCCACTCGGCCATCAAGCGATTGGTCGAGCTCGCTTTCATCAATATGCCCGCCTGGGGCCATGGCACAGCCACTTAATATCCCCAGCAGCATGATGAACATTAGATAGCGAACCAGCCGCAATGGGTTTTTTCTGGTTTCTACACCTTCTATTGCTTTGAAATTATTCATTTTTTGTTCCCTTTGCTTTGTGTCTTACCACGCTACCGCCCGGGGATTTTAAATGGCATTTCCCAGAGCCTATTTGGAAACTCGCCTTGGCAGTGCAACCTTCGAGCCGCCATAAGACATGAATGCCATTACGGCAGACAAATATAATGTTACATAAAAAAACAAAAAACATACTTTGATTTACTTCATTGCTGAGGATGAGATAGCTAACGCTATTTAGGCGTTTAGAAATGAGGTTTGGCGTCATGGGTGAGAGGAGAGGAGATCATGCCTAGCGGTATTAAACATTTAATGATAATAAAAAATTTATATTTAAAATTAATAAGTTGTAAAAAGTTACAAAAGAAGAAATTTCAAGTTACAATCGCGGAACAATTGTAATATCGCCTTAATTGAGGGGTTTCTTAGTGACAGTGGTCACATAGAAAAAAGCCACCCTTGGAGGGGCGGCCATAAGTTGGTCTTTGAATCCGCTCACGCCTTTTTGGGTTTCCACCGCTCCCTCAGTGCCGTCTTGAGGGGGCTTGGAAAGCTAGATAAAATCTTTCTTTTGCTGGCGCTGAGAAGGCGTTTCGTATAGCTATGCGATCCCTTTTTGGCGGAGATTTTATCAGACGCTGTATAGACTCTATTATCTTCACAGCAATAAACGGCTTTCCCCGATATTTTTGCAATACTTGCAGCCTGCCTGGTAGCACTCTCAATGAAGAAAGTGTAATCCGAGTTCTTATAGAACAGGCCCTTGTGCGTAGAGTGAATCCCCTGGCGTTGGCGCTCCTCTTTCGAAGGCAGATCCAGCATGACCAAGCGCTCATAGTCAATTCCCTGTTGCTTCAGCCACTGCTCTGTCTGGCTACGGTACTTCTCAAGACGGTTGGTTACCAAGCAGCCGATTCGGCCAGCAGGTAGGAAAAGAAGCTCCGCGTTATTCAAAAACGCAATGTACTGCTCTCCATCATCGTTCTGAAGGTCGGTAGGATCGACGCACAGTACACCATCGATATCGACACATGACTGGGAAAGTATGGCAGGAGTGAAAAGGTTCCACTGGAAAGCACAAGGCGATTCTAGCGTGTAAAAATGAAAATCAACATGTTGCTTACCGTCGGGATCAGCATAGATCGCCAAGGTATCTATTATACAAGGACAGTTTTCGGGGATAGCACTCCGTGCTTTCTGCACAGTCTTCCCTGTAATGACGCTATCATCGACGAAAAGAACTTTTTTCGCGTCCCAGGCGGCTCCCGGCGGCTTTTCTTCCTTTCTACGCAAGCGAGTTTTCAGCGGTTGGTTGTCAATAAAGTCTGGGAGCCCCATCATATCGAGATGCAAACCCAACGCAACCATGCTGGCAGGGATGATGCCGCTACGGGGAATACCGACCACCAGGTCGTAATCCTTCCCGTGAACTTTGAACAAGGACGCAGCGATGTCCTCACTTAAATCACCATAGGATTTGTAATTCATTGTCTATCCCTCCTTATTTATCAGGCTTGACCGCCAAATTAATGGATGGTTAGGTAGAATCGCCTTTCTTGTAAAACCCAGCGGTGATGGCCCTAAACACAAAGACATACTCTCGGTACGTCACGCCTCTACCCAAGATGGAGCATCACGCCAGAGAGTTAAAAAGGCTTTTCCGATAGTTTCTGCAATGAACAAAATCGCTTAGTTACGACTTATAGTGGAACGGTAACTTTATCGAATGACAAAATCGTGTCACTTAAATGATAGGTTATATTATATCTCCAGAAAAAATTATTAAAACTACAATAAAAAAAATACAAGCATTTGTTTCTGTTAAATTTATTCACCTTCATAGTCTAAAGACAGAAACCTCAATCTTCTACTCTATTGGCATTTAAATCAGGCATTTTTAACAATTTTACTCCTTCAAAATAAATGAGAAAAACAATACATAATTCCCATCATAAATACAAAGATCAACATCTTAAAAACAAGAAATACATAATTAAAAAATAGCAAAAAAACAGCAAAAAAATCATTACTTAATGATTAGTCAACTAAAAATTTTAAAACGAAAAATGGATCTAATACTGACATGCACATTGGCCATACCGCAGACAGATCAAGCAGTAAAAAAGAAAAAGAAGCGATGGCGATGCCTCTAGAGCCTCTCTGCCCACGTAAAGGCAGCGTCCTTTAGCAACATATGGATATGCTCGAAAACTTCCCTGGATTTTCGGTAAGGATCGGGGATATTGCGCCCTTTGCCACTATCTAGCCAACGACCTAGCAATAGCGTCTTACCTAAGGCTTGGGGTACGTGTTGTCCTACGGCACGGCGCTGGCCCTCAGACATCACCAGAATGAGATCGGCTTCCTGTATCATTATCACCGTTAATTGCCGTGCCTGGTGGCTGGTCACATCCAAACCATCGGCCTCGGCCAATTGACGTGCAAACGGGGATACAGGCTCGCCTTCCAAGGCGCCCAAGCCTGCAGAACTGATATGACGCTCGGGTAGCCGCTGTTTAAGAAATGCCTCAGCGACAGGACTACGACAAATATTACCTGTACACACCACTAAAATACGCTCGAACATGTCTTACTTATCTCCTGGGTGAGCAGAGGTAGACGTTTTCAAATGACACCTTCAATGCTCCCACTGAATAGCAAGCAACCCAAGGGTTTCGTAGATTGCCCTCTCAGTCTTGCGTAGCTCACGGGCAGAGGGCAGCCAATAAGCTAGCGCTAATCCCTCCGTTCGATCGGCCAAATAATGGGTAGGTGCAGCAACTGGAGCTAGGCCTGCCGCCTCGAAATGACGCATAGCGCGCGGCATATGCGACGCTGATGTCACAATCAATACTTGCGCACCTTCACCGAGCAGCGCCCGAACTGACTTGGCCTCTTCAGCAGTATCGTTGGGCGACACCAGCGTCACGATACTCTCTGGCGGAACCCCCAATGCTTCGGCAGCTTCGGCGTAACCATGAGCCATGGTCATTTTTGGATCTTGCCCTCCCCCTGACACTACCAGTAGCAAGTCTGGACGCTCATGCCATAGCCGCAGGCCTTCCATCAGACGCAAACCCGAACTTTCGCTGAGCCTGCCGGTTATCGACCAAGGGCGATCCGGCTGCCAACCACCCCCGAGGACTACCACTGCTTCGATGTTCTGCTCTTCAGGCCATTTCTCCCAAGCGACATATTGAGACTCCAACGGCCCTAGCAAATTATCTGCCACTGGTGCCCAGGCCGCCAGCAATAGCAAGAGCATTGCTAACGTCATTATGCTGTGACCCAGGCGGTACCACCCAAGCTTACGAATCAACCATCCGATAGTAAAAGTGAGGGCCATCAGAGACATTGGCATCAGCAATATCGCCGTCAGGCTTTTCATTAGTGTATACATGGCAACCATCTTGCAGAACTTGCTCGGAAACGAGAACCCAAAGGAAAATCAGCCAGCTAGCATACACCGCTACCCCTGCTGGATAAGCAAAAAAAGAATAGCTTAAGCCAAAGCCCATAAAAGTGATTGGCAGCAATATACCAGCCACGGCATAGGAGCGCTGAGTGGCGCTTTCAGCGCGTAAACCTGGGAAAAAAAGCCACAGGGGAATGAGATAGAGGCTCACGACTATAACAAGACCTGGCAGCCCTTTTCGTACCCAGGCATCCAGAAGGTCGTTATGCGCATGCCAGTAATTGCCTAACTCGGGGCTTAGCACGCCTTGAGTCTCTAGTCTTTGCATGGCGGGTAGATAGCCCTGATGCCCGTAGCCCACGAGGGGACGTTCATAAATCAGCCAGAATGCGCCGCGATACATTTCCAAGCGAGCCCCTACGGAGCCATAGTCAGCGCCTTCCATGTAGCGATGCACCTCGGCCACCGCCTTATCCACCCTTTTTTCTACGCCGCTATGGGGCGTCGTATACACCCCTATCATCACAGCTATTGCAGCAGTCAGTGCCAACCATCGCCACAGCGCTCGCCAGCGACGCGCATAACCGTAATAAAATACCCATATCACTAGCGGCAGTGCCAACCACCCGCCCCGGGTGCCAGAAAGAGCCGAGGCTAGTCCGCCCCCCATTGCGCCGCTCAGCAAAAGCGCTACCCAAAAAAAACGTGTTGATCGCTGTTGCCAGGCCCACCCCAATCCGGCCAAACATAACAGCGCCATCAATAGCGCAAGATTGCCGAAAAAGATTGAATGTAACGGTGGGTGGCCTGTAGCACGGGTTAAACCGACTATCCATTTTTGCCACGCCGCCCAACCCCCTGCACCCAATCCACTTAGCGCTAAACCCACCCACCATGCTGAAGGACGTGGTGGAACGGCGCGCACTAACATAAACGCCAATGCCGCGAGCCAAGCTGCACCAGCTAATGGCAAGGCCCGCTCCAAGCTAGAATGCCAAGCGCCAGCCACTACTTCGACAATACCGACTCCTAGTAGCAACGCCAAAAGAAGGCCATCACCACGCCCCATTGGTTTTCTAAAAAAGCTACGCCTTTGTCGCTCATGCCTAGCAAGAAACGACCATATAATAGTGATCGCCAATCCTAGCCAATAGCCCAAGGGGGCCAATAGCGGTAACACGGTGATTGCTAAAGCCTGCATGCAGTATTTACCTTGTAGGCCACAGGAGTGCGCATGCTTTATTGTCTCACCCGGTCTCCGCTTCCTCTACCCATCACAGTGAGGAACAGGTAGCGAAAATACGTCGGCATCGCCATTGTCGCCAACATTTTTTGATCCGTTTCTGCCAGTAATTGAGGCGTAGACATATCAATATCGTTAAGTTGCGCCAGCCCGGTAATTCCTGGGCGAGCATTGTATACACCACGCTCGGTACGCTCTTTGATCAACTCATCTTGCGTGTATAAGCAAGGACGAGGCCCCACAAGGCTCATATCCCCTTTCAATACATTCCATAGCTGCGGTAACTCATCCAATTTGGTACGCCGTAAGAAATGACCGAATTTGGTAATTGAAGAAGAATCCGCAAGATGCGAAGCAACCCAAGCGGTATCAGGCTTCATAGTACGAAATTTAATCAATACAAACGGCTGGCCACGGTATCCCACACGCTTTTGCAAAAATAGAGGAGACCCCGTGTCCCAGTAACCGATTAAGGCTAATATAAGCAATAATGGCAGACCAATGAGTAGGCCCGTGGCAGCAAACAGGATATCAAAAAATCGTAATATTTTAGTCATGATGTCAATACCCGCATAGTTAAGTCACTATTATTACCATATAAAAATTAGATCTTGGCAACTTCCACTTCAACAAGAATACGCTTTATCACCCAAACAAAGGCAACCAAAGAGTAACGATCTCGAAGAGAAGTATATAAACAAGCTGTTTATATAGCTATAACTGTTAACCTAACAATTTAGGCATATTTTCTCATTCTATTTTACTAGTCTCACCAATTAGAAATTAAGCAAAAAAGGCTAAAACAATTCCCATTAATATATATTATTTGGTAATCCCCTCCGAAAAACCAGGGAACTCAGAAGTAGAATTTTCCGTAAGCTAAACGCAGGGATAACCTGCACGAAAAAATCACGTTTTTCAGACAGCCAAATACTTTCGATCCTTAAGGAAGGTCTGAATAACTGCCGATATT
>NZ_JAINWD010000022.1:0-100560 GCF_021021315.1 Halomonas sp. IOP_14
GGCCAAATCCACGTGAAGTGACGAAGAACCAGATATTGTTACTTAATAGCAATCATCCTAAGTCGTAAAGCATTGCCAATCACGCTCACTGAAGAGAGTGACATCGCCGCCGCCGCGATAATCGGTGATAACAGCATACCTGTGAAGGGGTACAAAATCCCTGCGGCAATGGGGATGCCTGCCGCGTTGTAAGCAAAGGCAAAAAAGAGATTTTGGCGAATATTACGCATGGTGGCTTTTGAGAGCTTATGCGCCGTGGCAATACCGGTAAGATCTCCTCGCAGTAGAGTAACCCCAGCGCTTTCTATCGCCACATCGGTGCCGGTTCCCATGGCAATGCCGACATCCGCTGTAGCCAGCGCAGGTGCATCGTTCACGCCGTCGCCGGCCATGACAACAATGCGCCCTTCATCACGGAGACGCTGAATCACTCGGCCTTTATCCTCTGGAAGCACTTCAGCTTCGACCTCATCAATGCCTAGCCGACGTGCCACAGCGTTGGCGGAGGTGCGATTATCGCCTGTCAGCATCACCACTCGAATGCCGTCAGCCTGGAGTGAACGAATGGCTTCTTCGGTGGTTTCCTTGACCGGATCGGCAATGGCGAGCAGCCCAGCTAAATTCCCGTCGATGCTCGCAAAGATGACAGTAGCACCGTCGCTGCGCAATTGATCGGCATGTGTGTCTTGAGACTGGGTGTTAACGCCCTCGCTTTCCATCAATAGCCGGTTGCCCAGGGCAATACGCTTGCCATCTATCTGGCCTATAACGCCCATGCCATTGGGAGCCTCGAAGTCCAACGCTTCTGTTAATTTTACCTCTGCCTCTTTAGCCTTTTCGACTATTGCATGGGCCAAGGGGTGCTCGCTGCCTCGCTCAAGACTAGCTGCCAAGCGCAAAAGCTCCGATTCAGCAATGCCTTCAGTGAGAATCAACTCGGTCACTCGTGGTTTGCCTTCGGTAAGCGTGCCGGTTTTGTCGACGACGACGGTGTCGACCTTCTCTAGACGTTCAAGAGCTTCGGCATCGCGAATCAACACGCCTAACTGGGCACCGCGCCCTACACCGACCATAATTGACATGGGGGTAGCAAGACCTAGCGCGCACGGGCAGGCAATGATCAGAACACTAACCGCCGCAATAAGGCCAAACGCCATCGGCGGGGTAGGGCCCCACAATGACCAGGCGATGAAAGCCACAACAGCAATGAGAATAACGACGGGTACAAAGATGCTGGCGACTTTGTCGGCAAGCCCTTGAATGGGTGCGCGGCTGCGCTGGGCGCTGGCGACCATTTGCACAATCTGCGACAGCATCGTGTCCTGGCCCACCTTGTCAGCGCGCATGACAAAGGATCCTTGACCATTGATGCTGCCGCCAATGACGCCATCGCCGACTTCCTTTTTCACCGCTAGTGGTTCACCGGTAACCATGGATTCGTCAACGTTGGAGCGACCTTCCATCACTTCGCCATCTAATGGCACCTTATCGCCGGGGCGCACCCGGAGACGATCCCCTACCTGAACCTGGTCAAGAGAGATATCTTCCTCATTGCCCTGATCATCAAGGCGTCGAGCGGTAGCAGGCGCCAAGTCGAGCAGAGCACGAATAGCGCCAGAGGTTTTTTCACGAGCGCGTAGCTCTAATACTTGTCCCAGTAAAACTAAAACGACAATCACTGCCGCTGCTTCGAAATAAACGGCCACCGAACCATCGGCTTGACGGAAGGCGTCGGGAAAGATGCCCGGTGTGAGGGTGGCCAGCAAACTGTAGAGCAACGCGGTGCCGGTACCGATCGCGATTAGCGTGAACATATTAAGGCTGCGATGCACTAGCGAACGCCATCCGCGTACAAAGAATGGCCAACCTGCCCAGACGACTACCGGCGTTGCCAGCAGCAGTTGAATCCAGTTAGAGGTTTGCTGGGAAATAAAATGCATAAGGCCAAACACGTGGCCACCCATTTCTAGGGCAAACACGGGGAGGGTCAGTACTAGGCCGATCCAGAAACGCCTGGTCATGTCCTTGAGTTCGTCCGAAGGGCCGGTGTCAGCAGAGACGGTCTCAGGTTCCAGCGCCATACCACAGATTGGACAGTCGCCTGGGCCTTCTCGTCGAACTTCTGGGTGCATCGGGCAAGTATAAATAGACCCCGAGGGTACTGACGCTTGTGACTGTTTGCTTGGCTCAAGATACGCATCAGGCTTGGCAATAAACTTTTCCTGACACTTTTCTGAGCAGAAGTACCAAGTCTTACCCGCGTGATCGGCACGGTGGCGGGAGGTATGGGGATCAACGTCCATGCCACAAACAGGGTCTTTCACCTTTGTCTCGTTATGGTCTTCAGACATCGTTCATTCTCCCCGTTTGGCGAACAAGGCGCATGGCTTCGTGCTCTTCAAGTGCTAAAAGGGAATCTAAGAGCTCTTTAGCCTCAGGAATTTCCGCTTTGCCAACGAGGGTTCGATAAAGGTTTATCGTTTGTTCATGGAAATCAAAAACCTCTCGGCAAATGTCGTCAACACTTAGCGTGGAATAGGGCGCATCGCAGGTACGATGCGTACGGATAGGTTTATGCTCCAAATAGTCATAAACGTAGGTTTTTAATGCTTTCGCGTCAGCAGTCTGTTCAAAGCGCGCCACAACGCGCTGCATTTCCGCTTCCTGTGCAGCTAAGTAATTGAGCAACATGCGAGCGCGCTCTTCTTCGTGTATATCGGCGCAATGAGCAAGGCAAGCTGCAAGATGCTCGTGTAACTGACGGGTCCAATCGATCAATTCACCAAAGGTTCTAACGTCCATTTGGTACCTCCTATAACGCTATTAACGTTAATGAGTGTGAGAGTGCTCGCTATCGTTTGAAGCGTCGCGTTTGGATAGGAAAATCCATTCGCCGAGTAAAAGAGTAGCCATTACTACGCCAGCAACGATGAGCACCATGGGGTCCGAGATGGCTTTTACCCATAAAAAGCCGATTAACACGACAGCATCTAGTAGTATGGCAATGCTAGGAATAACAGGATTAGCCCCCACTCTGTCCTTGAGATGACGAAGCACACCCCAGTGGATGGCCATATCCATGATCAGGTAGAAAATGATGCCTAATGCTGCGATGCGGCTCAGGTCAAAAAAAGCGGTGAGCACTAAGCCAAATACGATGGTGTACACCAGTGTATGCTTTTGTACACTGCCGGGCATGTGGAAATGGCGGTGAGGAACCAGCTTCATTTCTGTCAGCATGGCGAGCATGCGTGAAACGGCAAAGACGCTGGCGATGATACCGCCCGCCGTTGCCAACATGGCGAGAATGACGGTAAACGCAACTGCCGCTTCACCCAGTGCGGGACGGGCAGCGGCGGCCAGGGAGTAGTCTTGGGTTTCGATAATTTCAGGCAAAGATAGGTTGCTGGCAACGGCAAAACCGACAAGGGCATAGATCACCACGCATAGCGCAATCGAGATCGTGATAGCTTTGCCAAGATTCCGCTTAGGATCTTTAAGCTCCGAACCACTATTGGTAATCGTCGTGAAGCCTTTAAATGCCAGTATGCCGAGCGCCGTAGCACCTAAAAAGCCCGTTATCGTAGGCGTAGGTGCATCGTTGCCAGCACCCATTTCGATGGAGTCGGCAATAAACACGCCGACAATACCAAACACTATAATGCCACCTATTTTGATAAATCCGAGCACCGAGGCGACGGTCTCGATCAAGCGGTTGGCGGATAAATTGATCAAAAAGGCTATTAGCAGTAAACCAACCCCGAGTAGGGGCACAAATAGTGAACGATCCCCCAGGTCAAACAACTCAAGCGTGTAGGAACCAAACGTTCTCGCCAAAAAACTCTGTGCGATCACCATGGAAAAATACATCAGGAGGGCATGAAAGGCGGTGGGAAGCGTCGGGCCATACGCTTTCTGTAAATACATGCCAATCCCACCTGCTGATGGGAAGGTATTGGACATTTTAACGTAAGAATAAGCGCTGAAAGAGACAATGACGGCAGCGGCCAGAAAGGCTAGAGGAAATAGCCGACCAGTCATTTCGGCCATTTGGCCGGTTAGCGCAAAAATACCGGCCCCAATCATCACGCCGGTGCCTAATGCAACGGCACCGACCAACGAAAGACTGTTTTCTTTATATTGTGGCGTTCTATCCTGCCCAACCATGAAAGCGACTCCTTGTATTAACGGCAACCACAGCAGCAATAACTGCCGAGGACTCCTGTGCGGTGTTTTTTGATGCTATATAAATTAAATATAGAACCTATGTGCAGCCACATGGCAAATGACTAACGGAAGGTCTGATTTTGCGAGGCCACAGGCAAGCAGCTCTTACCCTAAACTAGCTAGTCTTGCTCCTGGTTGTGTCATGTAGCCGTTATGACTATTAATGACAGCTCCAAGGTTCCTGTTTAGCGTTGTCTTTAACGTTCTGATCGACGAAACGGTAATACTCCTTCTTAAAGCGGTTCCACCGATCAGCGCTGACCTGTATGTCATGGAGCTTGAGAATTTTTTCAACGTCATCGATGCAGAGCCTCAGCGCATCGTAAGCAAGGCTGATATTTCGGTTTTTCTCGTTGTAGACCACCTTATCCATTCCATAGAGTCGGTCGATATCTGACAGCGCTTCTTCAATGCGTTTGGATTTACTAGGCTTGATTTTTAAATTCCGAGTCACCAGTGTGTTTTTGGAAACACCCAAGCGGTGCTCTTGTTGTGTCGTTTTCATGGTCTTTCTCCCAGGCGCGTACATGTATATATAGAGTGGTTCAGTCCTTGTCTATTTTGTTCTTATGACCGCCGTGGTGTTTATGCATGAAAATATGCATCAGTGGGCATGCTGCCAAAAAGAGGAAAGGTAAGAACTGAAATAGGTGGAGACGGTGCTCGGTTCCAATCAGGTATCCCGCCCAAATGACAAACCCAGCAAGTGGCACCCACAACATCAGCAAACGACTACTTGTACTGTTACTCATAATCACCTCAGTAACTCGCCCAAAGAGCCAACAGCAGTTAAGGCCGTTGGTTTGGGAAAAATCAAATAAATAACCCCAATAACAGCATGGATGATTTGTCTGAACGCAACCTGAACAGCATCGGAGGGAAATATGATCCTGATCAAGCGCCTCGCAAAAAGTAGGCGATAATTACCCAAGCGGTATCCATAGCCTCATTCCCATCATCATTAGGTTTTCGGTGAGCGATACAAAGCTTAATGGGTATTACTGTTGCCGACACAGGCGCACTTGAGCTCACGTTTATCGAGGTATATCGCTTTAAAGACAGAACCTGTCACACGGTGCCAACGAATAGCGCCAGTGGCGCAGCCAGCCAGATAAGCGTATCGGCCAGCAATTAGTAGCTTCGGAAGTATCTAGGCGTGAAGGTAAACGTAACTGAAGGGGACTTGGCGCTGGGCGTGCAGGTCATAGTTGAGAAACATGGCGCTAAAGCTCGCTACGCCCTGCAGCTTTTGCAGACCCGGGGGTATGATCGCTGTGGCTACGGCATACTCTAGCACGCGTGCAGTGAATATTATGCACTGAACCTCCCAACTGGCAGAAAAATCGATGAGTAACGCAGTGGCAAAAATTGCCAGCACAGGGCGATAGGTGGTCGCATTAGGGTCTGAAACGCTAACTCCCAGGTGCTCATGAAGCTCTTCATAGCCGCCAATACGTTCATAGCCCAGATATCCCTGGGAAATCGTATCGACATGTTCCTGCTCTGTAAACGCGTCAATCTCTTATCGCGAAGTCAGCAGGTTTACGTTCACCTAAGGCCCATGTGCACGAGCAGGTCAACGATCTACAAGCCAAACGGACATATGTACTCTCCTGTTTGCAACCATAAGCGCGAGCGCTGGAGTGGGTCGTTGTCACCGTTATGAACCTCTTAGTTGTTTATTAACCTTGGCCGCAGAAACTGAGTGCAACACCTGAGCATTTCGCTAAGGTGTTGTCCCATGTCTTACCTCGAACTCAGTATTGAAGAACGTGCCAGCATCCAAGTGGGTCAAGCCCAAGGGATGAGCCTTCGGCATATTGCCCAGCTCCTGGGGCGAGCTCCTTCAACCATCTCTCGTGAAATACGCCGTAACCAAATGGCCCAGAACGGTTACTGCGCCCGGTATGCCCAACGTCAGCGAGAAAAGCGTCGAGAGGTCTGTCGTCCTGCGCGTAAGCTTTTGCCAGGCACCGAGCGGTTTGATCTCATCGTGCATATGTTGCGGCGACGCTTGTCTCCCGAACAAATTAGCGGCAAGCTCAAGACGATGAAACTACCTAATTTGCGCGATGCCTACGTCTGCCGAGAGACCATCTACACGGCCATTTATGCCTTGCCTGTTGGCCACCTTCGCAAGGAACTGATTCACTGCTTGCGACAAGGTAAAACCACACGCAAGCCTCGCCGTGGCGAAGTGGATCGACGTGGACAGATCCCTGACATGGTCAGCATTCACTTACGTCCGCCCGAGGTCAGTAAGCGTGAAATGCCCGGCCACTGGGAAGGCGATCTGATCAAAGGTAAGAATAACGCGTCCGCGGTAGGCACCTTGGTAGAGCTTAGCAGTGGCTATCTGGTCCTCGCAAAAATGGACGACGCCACCGCCACATCCGCCGTAGCAGGTTTTAGTGCCGCCCTGAACCGAATGCCGGCCACCGCTCGAAAAAGCGGGTATCCGGATTAAGTGGTAGATGGAGCCCCCTTGCTCCTTCGAACCCTTAACTCTCCCAGAAGGTTGATAGATCGACGCCGTAGTTTTTCTCAGGCTCGGGAAGACCCATGCTGTAGGTCATGGTGGCCTTGCCCAGGAAGGGGGATTCCTTGATCTGCGGCACCTTCTTCTTGTGCTTGGTGGTGTAGAGCATCCGGGCCCGCATCACCTCGAATGAGTAGCCCCGGCCATCGCGGTTCTTGTCCTTGGCCAGCCGATTGATCGACTCCGTGAAGGCGTTGGTGATTGGGGTGTCGGTTTCGAAGTAGGCCAGCACCTCCTCGCGCCATCCGCTGACGGCGCTGACGAGATCCTTCCACACCTCTTTCTGCCCCTGTGGAATGTCGTCAATCCAGCGGGCCAGCGCCTTTTCGGCATCACGCCGGGTGGTGCTGTCCCAGATGTGGTAGAACCGCTCCTTGTGCTCGTAGGCCGCCAGGAGCTGAGGGAAGGCCCCTGTCCATGTCTCCATGATAAGCCGCTCGCGATCTGAAACGTCGTGGGCACGCTTCAGCAGGATCTTCCTATCGCCCTTGAGGGTCCGCCGCTGGTTTGGCTTCAGATCCTTCCTGAGTCCCTTACGCACCTTCTCCAGGGCTTCGTTGGCCATCCGCACCACATGGAACTTATCGACCACAATGCGAGCCTGCGGCAGTACCGCCTGGACAGCACGGCGGTAGGGTTTCCACATATCCATGCTGACGATCTCGACCTGGTGGCGCTCGGTCATGCTCATGAGGCGCCTCGTCACCGCGTCCTGCTGGCGACCGGGCAGCAGGTCCAGTAGGGTACGCTCCTCCAGGTTGGTCAGGATGCAGCGGTAGCGGCGGTTCAGGTACAGCTCGTCGATCCCCAGGCAGCGGGGTGTCTCGAAACGATGCCAGGCTGCCAGGAACTCAGCCTTCTTCTTGAATATCTCGCGGACAGTCTTCTCGTCGAGGCCCGTGGTATCAGCCACGTAGGCGTAGGGGTGATTGAAGGCTTCCTTCTCGACGTGGTTGTAAAGCCTCCGCGTCATGCGGTGATCGTCTACCATTTCCGGAAGAGCTGGCCGGAACGTCCTTCCACACGCCCGGCAGGTGTAGCGGCGACGGACCACCCAGAGGGTGACCCGCTTTCCGTGGATGGGTAGGTCGCGATAGGCCACATCGCGCTTGCCGAACCTGACAAACTCACTCTCAACGCCGCATTCCTCGCAAGCTAGAGGCTCAGGAGCTTCGACCTGGTAGTGGAGATCATGCTCTTCCATCTTGGTGCCTAGGACGTGGTACTCGGGAAGGTGAAGGATGTTGTCAGGCAAGCTAGTCATGCAAACTTTCCTTGTCGACATGGTCCATAGATGATCGCGACTCTTTGACCGCGTTGTTTTCAACGAACTGAAGGTGAGTTACTCCCTTGGGTCTTCTGCTTCTCTGAGCCCTTCATGCAATGACGCAATTAGCGGGCAAGTGATATTGCCTTGTTGTGCATGGCATCTGTCGACCATTTCGCTCAGCACCTTCTCAATTCTTTCAAGCCTGTCGATCTTCTCGCGAACGTCCCCTAACTTGTGCTCTGCGAGAGCACTGGCTTCTTGACAGTGGGCGCCATCTTCCAGCCGAAGTAGGTCACTGATCTCATCCAGACTAAAGCCCAGCTGCTGCGCCGTTTTCACGAACGTCAACCTGTCGATATCGGCGGCACTATAGCGTCGAATACCTCCGGGAGGGCGTTCGGGCTCCGATAATAGCCCTCGTCGCTGGTAATAGCGGATTGTCTCGACATTGACGCCGGCCGCCTTGGCCAGGCCGCCAATGGTCATGGTGTCCGCCACTTTATCTGCATGTCTCTTCATGATGCTTGACTCCGTACCAAGCTACGGAAGTAACCTTATCGTAGCTCCCCCCATCCCGAAAGGAGAATCGTCAATGCGGACATCTAAAACGGGGCGAGGGCCCCTGGCCGCCGGAGGAGTCGCGGCCCTCCTGGCCTCGGCGTGTTGCCTCGGCCCGCTGGTGCTGATCACGCTGGGCGTTTCCGGCGCCTGGATCAGCAATCTGGCGGCGTTGGAGCCCTATCGCCCGCTCTTTATCGGCGTCGCGCTGGTGGCGATGTTCTTCGCCTGGCGTCGCGTCTTTCGGCCAGTGGAAAAGTGCCAGCCGGGAGAGGTGTGTGCCGTGCCACGGGTCAGGACGGGCTACAAGGCGATCTTCTGGCTCGTATCGCTGCTGGTGCTAATCGCCCTGGTATTCCCCTACATCTTGCCCCTGTTCTATTAAAAGGAGATCTACCATGAAAGCTCGTTTCGCCTTCATCGCGCTACTCGCCCTGCTCAGCACGCCCGCCTTAGCGGCCCTGCAGACCGTGACGCTGTCGGTGCCGGGCATGACCTGTGCCGCCTGCCCGATCACCGTCAAGGCCGCCCTCAACAAGGTGGACGGCGTCTCGCAAGTCGACGTGAGCTACGCGGATCTCGAGGCCGTGGTCACCTTTGACGACGCCCGAACGTCGGTGGAGGCATTGACCGAGGCCACCATCAACGCTGGGTATCCATCAACCCCGACATCCTCGCAAGCGGATCGAGAGTGATCATGAAGAATCCCAAGCCCCTGCTGCGCGTGAGCGTGATCGGCACCGTCCTGGTGGCATTGTGCTGCTTTACGCCGATCCTGGTGATCCGGTGGGCCTGGCGGGGCTGACGGGCTATCTCGACGTTGTGTTATTGCTGGCCCTGGCCTTCTTCATCGGCCTGACCATTTATGCGATTTGGCGTAAGAAGCAGTTCGACGCCTGTTGTGACAACGGCTCTATCAAATCAAGGAATACGCCCCCTGAGTGACATCAAGCAGCTGCACATCGCGGTCATCGGGTGAGTTGTTTACGAGCTTGCCCGCCACGGTGAAGGAATAAGCGTGAAAGATTCGCAGAAATTTTTAAGCGTCGTGCTTGGCACCGGGTTGATGGTGCTGTGTTGCGCCGCGCCAATCGCCCTGGTGCTATTCGGTACGGCGGGCCTGGCCGCGTTGGCAGGCTATCTCGATTACCTGCTGTTTGCCGCCCTGGCCATCGGCTTACCTCTCTACGCGCGATACCACAAGCGGAAGCAGGATGCCGGCTTTACTAATGAAGACTCGGAGAAACGTGATGATTGAACTCAACGTGAGTGGCATGACCTGTGACCGCTGTGCGGATCATGTCAGGGAAGCCCTGGAGAAGCTGCCCGGCGTGCAGTCGGTGGAGGTATCCTATCCTCAGGGGACGGCATCGGTAGCCGTTGATCCGGAGACACCGGCCTCGGCGTTGACGTTTGCCGTGACCCGACTTGGCTACCAAGCTCGACTGGCCAACAGTGGGCCCACTTCCCCGGCAGGCGCATCGGTGTCCAAGGGCCGTGATGAAGACGCCCCGCACATCGCGGTGATCGGCAGCGGCGGCGCCGCCATGGCGGCGGCCCTGAAAGCCGCCGAGCGCGGCGCCCGGATCACCCTGATCGAACGCGGCACCGTCGGCGGTACCTGTGTCAATACAGGCTGTGTGCCTTCGAAGATCATGATTCGCGCGGCCCATATTGCCCACTTGCGTACGGAAAGTCCCTTCGATGCAGGCCTGAGCGCCCAGGCGCCGGTGGTGGATCGGGCCAAGCTGCTCGAGCAGCAGCAGCGACGTGTCGAGGAACTGCGTGACGCCAAGTACGAGGGGATTCTGCGCGACCACCCGGCCATCACGGTCCTGCACGGCGAGGCCCGGTTTATCGATGCCCATAGCCTGATGGTCAAGCTGAACGAGGGCGGCGAGCAGGTCGTCCACTTCGACCGCGCCTTAATCGGTACTGGCGCCCGACCGGCAGTACCGCCGATCCCGGGTCTTGCCGACACCCCCTACCTGACCTCTACCAGTGCGCTGGCCCTGGACACCCTTCCCGAGCGGCTGATTGTGATCGGCGCCTCGGTGGTGGCCCTGGAACTGGCCCAGGCCTTCGCCCGGCTGGGCAGCCGGGTCACGGTGCTGGCCCGCAGCCGCCTGCTCTCCCAGGAAGACCCGGCGGTAGGGGATGCGGTGGAGGCGGCGTTTCGCCGCGAGAGCATCGAGGTCCTCAAGCAGACCCAGGCGAGCCGCGTGGACTACACCGACAATGAATTCATTGTCGACACCAACGCCGGCACCTTGCGGGCGGATCAACTGCTGGTGGCCACCGGACGGACACCCAATACCGAGGCCCTGAACCTGGCGAGCCTCGGCGTGGAAACCGCACGTGGGGCGATTCTGGTCGATGAGCATCTGCACACCACGGTGCCGGGGCTCTATGCCGCCGGTGACTGCACCGATCAGCCGGAGTTCGTCTATGTCGCCGCCGCCGGGGGCAGCCGGGCTGCCGTCAACATGACCGGGGGCGAAGCCACCCTGGACCTGAGCGCCATGCCGGCGGTGATCTTCACCGACCCCCAGGTGGCCACCGTCGGCCTGACGGAAGCCGAGGCCATCGAGCAAGGCTTCAGCGTCGATACCCGCGAGCTGGACCTGGAAAACGTGCCGCGTGCGCTGGTGAATTTCGACACCGGTGGTTTCATCAAGCTGGTGGCCGAACGCGACTCGGGCCGGTTGCTGGGGGTGCAGGCGGTGGCGGGGGAAGCCGGTGAGCTGATCCAGACGGCGGTGATGGCGCTACGCGCACGCATGACCGTACACGACATCGCCAATGAGCTATTTCCCTACCTGACCATGGTGGAAGGGCTCAAGCTCTGTGCCCAGACTTTCACCAAGGATGTGACGCAGTTGTCCTGCTGTGCCGGGTGAACGATATGAGCGCGACCGTGGTGCCACTGGGCGGCGGCACCACGGGTTTTGGGCATGGACACCACAGGGAGCTCTGTCACGATGAACACGACACTACCCGATTGCGGGATGATGGGGGCGATGGGCTGGATAATGCCAGTGATCGGAATTGCCCTACTATTGCTGCTGGTCCTGGGCATCGCCTGTTTGGTGAAGTATCTGCTCTCTAGCAAGTGAGCGTACTGAGCGAGCCATCAACCAGCTAATCCGTTGTGGGTTGAGTTTGTCGGCCACCTTTCTCTCTCGCATACCAACCAGATAATCCGGATACCCGAAAAAGCATGACCTATGATCAGGGGCGTGAAATGGCACAGCATGCAAAAATCACTCAAGAAACGGGCGTTGCGATTTATTTTTGCGATCCCCACAGCCCCTGGCAACGTGGGGCCAATGAGAATATCAATGGTCTTATCCGTCAATATTTACCGAAAGGAACGGACCTTTCAGCACATAGCCAGGAAGAGCTGGACGCCATTGCCTTTGAGCTGAATATGCGACCTCGAAAACGCTTTGGATTTAAATGTCCGATAGAGGTGATGAGCGAGCTGATGGCCAAGTACCATGAAAGCCCATCAACCATCCAATGAGTGTGTTGCACTCAGAGTCTGCATCCGCCAATTGTCTTGTTTTTACGCCGATTGCGGCACTATAAAGTTAGCGAAAATTCCTGAATTAAAGCTGAATTTGTTTGCCGAGATACTAGTTTTTCATAAAAAAGGTCAGCTCATGGCTGACCTTCTTAATTCATGTCAAGACTAAAGGATATCAATAGGCGACATGTAGTTCATAATAACGGTTATCATCACTGCCTCCCCTTGATCTTCCTGTTACCTCAAGCTGATAATTACCCGGTTGCAGCTGACGAACAAGTTCGAAGTGCCCCCGTGGGCTGGAAGCTTCTGCTACCTGCTGTCCCGCCTCATTATAAAGAACAGCTGAAATGCGGTTGCCAGTGCTGGTTGCGCCTGGGAAGTGCTCACTTGCTATCTTCAGCGTAGTCGCTTGTTGAATGTTAATATTGAAACGCTTTGATTGGCCTTGGGCCAGCAATTGTGTAGAAGAGACGCCTCTTTCAAGTAGTGGCAGATCTTGGATGATCGTCCCATAGTTAGCCAATGCAGGCGTTGAAAGAATGCTAGCTACAAGCGCTCCAAAGAGAATTGATTTAACTTTCATGATAACTACTCCAGTGGTTGGTTACATGGTTATATTAGCTGGGGTTTTTGAAATGAAGCTGAATATAAAAATAAAAATAATAAAAAACGCCACCATTTGGTGACGTTAAAAGTTACACACTGCCAGAGTCGTTAGAACATTAGTTTAACACCGGCAACAACTCCAGTATCTTCAGTGTTGTCGCCACTGGCTCGGGAGAGATCTGCAGTGTCGCCGTATTCTTTCTCCCAATAGGCACCGATGTAGGGGGCGAAGCGTCGGGTCACTTCGTAGCCTAGCCGTAGGCCAGCACGAACCGAGTTAAGGCCTTCGCCCACGCCAAATTCTTCAACTTCACTGGCGGCCACGGCAATTTCGGTGCGCGGCTGTAGGTAGAGCCGCTGAGTCAGGCGCAGATCGTATTCGCCTTCAAAACTGGCGGCCACGTCGCCATCTTCACTCACTTGTAATGCCACGTCGGTTTCAATGCCGTAGGGCATTACGCCTTGCAGGCCGACAACCCCATAGGTGCGTTCAGCGTGATCATCGGAGAAAACACCGCCTTGATAACCGATCCCCCCCTGTAACTCCCAAAAATCAGCCACTAAACGACTATAGAGTAGTTCCAAAGACTCAAACTCAGCATCTTCGCCGTCGCCCTGGACATTTTCGCCTTCTGACTTTAGGTAAATGCGGTTGATATCGCCGCCGTACCAGCCTTGAAAGTCCCATACCACGGCTTCTGGGCCTTTATCAGGCACGCTATATTCGAGCCGATCAAACAGTGCCATACCCATATTATGTTCCTCAGTGGGCGCTGGCCAACTGTCTGGTGCCGCATAGCCATCTTCGGCTTGAGCGGTCGTGGCGGCGGCCATGCCAAGGGCGGCGCTGGCGAGGGTTAAGTAGCGCTTAATTTTCATACTGCCTCCTTAAGAAACTTGAACAACGCGGAACATGCCAGCATCCATGTGATAGAGAAGGTGGCAGTGGAACGCCCAACTGCCCTCTGCATCTGCGGTGATCAACGCAGATACGCGCTCACCGGGCTTCACATTTAGGGTGTGTTTGCGTGGTATCAATTCCCCTTGGCCGTTTTCTAGCTCCATCCACATACCGTGGAGGTGAATAGGATGCTCCATCATGGTGTCGTTAATCAGAATTAGGCGCAGCCGCTCATCTTTCTCAAAATGAATAGGGCCGGTCACTTCGCTAAACTTCTTACCGTCGAACGACCACATATAACGCTCCATATTGCCGGTCAGGTGCAGCTCAAGCTCACGGCCTGGCTCACGGCGATCAGGCCATGGTGTGAACGCTTTGAGATCCCGGTAAACCAATACGCGTCGTTCGTCAGGATCAATGCCGATTCCCGCCTGGTTATAGCGAGAGCCCGGCTGAGCTTCACCGGCGAGAAGCAAACCATTTGCGCCTATTTTGGCCTGCTCGGCTGCCATCCCCCCCATAGTAGAGTGATCCATGCCTTGCATGTTGGACATACCGGAGTGATCCATCCCAGCCATGCTGGAATGATCCATCCCCGACATGTTGGACATGCCAGAGTGATCCATCCCCGCCATGTTGGAGTGATCCATACCGCCCATACCGTGGGCACCCATGGCTTCCATACCGCGGTCTGCAATTTGACGGCGTTCAGGAATCTCCGCCTGCATGCCTTCACGTGGAGCTAGCGTGGCGCGTGCATAGCCGCTCCGATCCATGGCTTCGGCGAAGATGGTGTATGCCCGGTCGTCTTCAGGTGAAACCAGCACATCGTAGGTTTCAGCCACGCCAATACGGAACTCATCAACAGGAACGGGTTGCACCGGTTGTCCATCAGCGGCCACCACGGTCATCTTCAGGCCAGGTATACGAACATCGAAAAAAGACATGGCTGAGCCGTTAATCACGCGTAGTCGTATCCGCTCACCAGCTTTGAACAAGGCATTCCAGTTTTCTTGAGGAGAATAGCCGTTGAGAAGATAAGTATAAGTACTACCGGTGACATCGGCGATATCCCTCGAGCTCATGCGCATTTGAGCCCACATGCCGCGCATTTCAGCGGTCTGAGCAAAACCGTTGTTACGAACATCGGCAAAGAAGTCAGCAATCGTGCGCTCTTGGAAGTTGTAATAGCCTTCCATGGTTTTCAGATTACGGAACACCGACATCGGGTCTTCAAAGGTCCAGTCGGTGAGCAGTAGCACATGCTCACGGTCATAGCGGATGGGTTCGCGCTCGGCGGCGTCAATTATCAACGGCCCGGCGTGGCCGAGCTGTTCCTGCAAGCCGGAGTGGCTGTGGTACCAGTAGGTACCGTTCTGACGGACGGGAAAACGGTAGGTAAAGGTTTCACCAGGGGCGATACCTGCAAAGCTAACGCCAGGCACACCATCCATTTCCGGCGGTAGAATGAGACCATGCCAGTGGATGGAGGTGGGCTCGTCCAGCAGGTTGGTGACACGCAGTACTGCGTCTTGACCTTCTTTCAAACGAATCAGCGGGGCAGGACTGGTACCGTTAATGGTAATTGGTTGGGCTTCTTGTCCGTCAATAGGCAACGATTCACGGCGGATCGCCAGCGATACCTCGGGCCCTTCTTCAACGCCCTGAGCATAGACGTTGGTACGGCCCCAGGGGTTTGCCCAGGCGGGGGTTAATCCCATTGCCGCAGCGGAACCTATTCCTAGGGCAGCGCCGCCTTTTAGGACCTGCCGGCGAGAAAGCGGGTGAGAAATGATGCTTGAGCGTGCCATGTGTAACTCCCGTCAATGGTGAATAGCACCATCTTGATGGAAGAAGCTGAATCAAAGCTGAATAGTGATTAATTGACCACTTCAACTGCAAGAGGCAACGTAACCGTAACGCGCAGTCCACCCAGTGGACTACGCTCAAAGCGCGAGTGCCCTGAGTAGCGGGCAATTAACTGCGCAAGAATCGACAGGCCTAAGCCGTAGCCGGGACGGCGTTCATCCAATCGTGTGCCACGCTCTCCCAAGCGCGAAAGATCTTCTTCTGCAACGCCGAAACCGTCATCATCAGTGGTGAGCGTGAGTGTGGTAGTGGAGACGGCAATATCGCAATTAACGCACCTATTCGACCATTTGCCAGCGTTATCGAGCACGATGCCTAATATTTCAGAAAAGTCGTGAGCCTCAATAGGCACTTGGTCTTTCTCGTGTGCCGAGTGGGTAAGGTTGAAAATGCGCTCAGGGTAAAGACTACGGAACATCTCGATGAGCCGTGAACTATCTCGCGTGACGTTCGCCATTCGACCCGCGTTAGGCCCTGCAATACGCGAACGACGCAGCTCTGCAGCTAACTGAGCGTTAATATCTTCAATACGACTGAGCAGTTTATGCCGTCGGTTTTCATCAATGGGCCGATTGCCGCGCAGTACTTGGGTAATTGCTGCCAGCGGGGTTTTTAATGCGTGTGATAGGTTGGCGACCGATTCTCGCGAGCGCTTCAGACGAAGATCAATGTCGTCCATGAACCAGTTCAACTGGTCGACTAATTCATCTAGCTCCGAAGGGGCTACTAATGACAAGCGATCACGTTTGCCTGATCGCAATGCTTCAAGTTGTTGGCGCAGTTGCCAGAGTGGTATGAGTCCACGGTTAACCGCTAGCATGTTGAGTATGATGAGCATCCCTAAAAGCACGGCGGCGATCCCACCAACCCACCAGTGCAAAGCTGCAAGCCCTGCTTCTACTTGGGAAAAATCCTCGCCCACCAATAGCACACCCTGCGTGCCCTGCCACTCAAAATGGCGGCGATAGACGAGCATGTGCTGTGTTCCGCGATTCACATCTATTAGGGCATCGCCGCTCTCATCTAGCAACGGAGCCAGCTGTTGCTGCCATTGCGGGTCAGAAGCGCTGACCGAGCCATTGAAACGGAGTACGTAGAGATGATGAAAGACTTGATAGCCTTGGCTAACCGAGTCGAGCGCAGTCGGTACAGTCGTTTGGTCTTGCTCTAGCTGCGCGACCGCGTGGTTTGCTTCACGTTGTAAGCGTTCACCTAAAAAATCCCTTGCCAGGCTCTGTAAAAAGATCCCGTGCAATAGCCACGTGGTGACCACCACCAGTAGCGCGACGCCGCCTAACCATGCGAGTAGCCGAATGCGTAAACTGCGTCTATCAATGTGAAGCAAAGAAATACCCCTGACCACGTCGCGTTTGAATGACTGATTTACCGAGATAACGGCGCAGACGAGCGATGTAGACTTCCACCAAGTTAGGTGCGGCAGCGTCCTGATCCAAGGCGTAGAGCTGCTCTAGTAGCTGATCTTTCGAGTGAATACGGTCTGGATGAAGCATTAAGTAGCGCAGTAATCGAAACTCCGTTGCTGTTAGCGAACGCCACGTTTCTCCTTCTAAGCACACGCGTTGACCCGCCTCATCCAACGAGACACCGTTAAGCGTAATCACATGAGATAACTGACCAGACTGCCTACGCAACAAGGCCTTCAGGCGAGCCATAAGTTCGGCTTCGTGGAAAGGCTTGGTGAGATAGTCATCGGCTCCGGTTTCAAGTCCGATAACTTTATCTTCCCAGGTATCGCGCGCCGTCAAAATCAAAATAGGCGTACTGCGCTTCTGCTTGCGCCAATGAGCGAGAAGATCTAACCCCGACCCATCGGGCAAACCGACATCTAAAATAGCCAGCTCATAATCCTCGGTTGCCATCAGCGACTTGGCCGCTTTCAATGAAGCGGCCAAATCAACCAGGTAACCGTTGTCCTTGAGACTCTCTGCCAAGCTTTCTGCTAACAAATCATCATCTTCGAGTAGCAACAGTTTCATGGGTCTGCGTCAGATTAGAGAGAAAAATTACCGTACATGCCGGATTCATAATGACCAGGAATGTTACAGGCATACTCTAGCTCGTTAACATTGTCAGGGACACTCCATAATAAAGTCCCGGTTTCACCAGGCGCAATGGTGACACCTGCCATGTCCATGCTGGCCATATCGTGACCGCCGCCGTGTGACATATTCGACATATCGTGGCCTCCGCCGTTGGCCATGTTTAGCATCATTTGACGATGTTCTTCTTGGGCTTCTTTGCTACCAATCACAAACTCATGTTCTAAATTGCCGGTGTTGGTGATTTCAAATTTAACAATTTCACCCGCCGCCATTTCTAGCGTTTCAGGGTCGAACCACATATCGCCAGCATCAAGGCTGATCGTGCGGTCAACGTCAGCCTCGGTTAGGTTATTGCCACCACCGCCGTGGCCGGGTGCAGCCAGCGCCGCGCCCGTGATCAGACTTAATGAAAGGGCAAACAAAGACGTTGTTAAAAGAGTGTAGCGCATGGTCATTTACCTCAGAGGTTATTGTCACCCATTCTTTATACGGTGTTAACCTGAAACGAGCCTGAACCTACAGTAAAAATATGACCTGCCGGATAAGTAGCTATCACGAAAACTTGCAAGCGCAAGGCCTTATTTCGGGACCTTTTTTAATTCAATACAGCATCTTCCGCTTAATAGTGAAATTTGTTCAGTTGCCGATGTCGGCAGCAGGGATGCTCTTGGTCATCACTGCGCATCATTGTCGGTAGAAAATAGTTGCCCCTTGTTGATGATGATGGTAGCGCTAGTTACTTTTATCGCTATGACCGGACGTCGGCTTTCCACTTCATCTATATTAACCCTTGTGTCTACATTTCCTGAAAGTTTTGCCACAAGATGTTAATGCGAGCGTACAAGCACCATGAGCGCTCATCATCGACGTTGATCTATCAGCAGAAGGTGTAGCTCGTTAAATATCGCCCTCATGAACTCAATGACCAGCCGATGCTGGCCAGTTTGATCTAGATCAGCGTGAAAAAACCAGAGGACAGCTCTTGCAAAAGACCAGTGGCTCCCCAGGGATGAGAGAAGCAGAAAGGCTGAACCAGCACTGCACCTGTATCACTCTAGACCGACGAGCAGCCACCCAAAGTCTTATCGACCAGTTGGGCGACGATGCCGATGAGGCCTTTATCCGTTCGACCTGGCATCAACTTTTCTCGAATGTCGCTGTCTTTGTCCCATCTCAGGTTCTGGAGCAGATGAGGGCCACTGTTCAGGCCATAGAAAACGCCGCCGCTCTTCCCGACTATCAGCGACAAGTACTGTCTTGGGCCCCGCAAAGTGCACAGTTAAACCCCGGCCCAGTAGGTGTCTTCATGGGCTATGATTTCCATCTCGGCGAGGACGGGCCTCGCCTCATCGAAATCAATACCAATGCCGGAGGTGCATTTCTTAACGCGATCCTGGTACGGGCCCAACTGCAGTGTTGTGGTGATGCTAAAAGTGCGGCCGGGTCTGCCGACTTCGAGGCTAAAGTGATAGCCCAGTTCGAGAGCGAATGGCGTGCCCAGCGTGGCAATGGACGTCTGGAGAGGATAGCTATCGTTGATGATCAGCCTATGGGGCAATACCTCTATCCTGAATTCAAACTTGCCCAGCAGTTATTACGGCGTCATGGCATTGATGCTCTCATCCTCTCGCCTGGCGACCTTCGGTATGAGTCAGGCATGCTATACAGCGGCGGTAAGCGAGTAGATATGGTTTACAATCGCTTAGTGGATTTTGGGCTCGAAGCACCCGGAAACTCCGCCTTACACTCTGCCTGGTTGGACGGAGGCGCAGTCATAACCCCAAATCCCCATGCACACGCATTGTTCGCGGACAAACGCAACTTGGCTGTGTTATCAGATCCCGCGACGCTTATGGCTTGGGGGTTGAGCGCTCAAAATGCCGAATTACTTCGCTCTTGTATTCCCCGTACCTTACAGGTCAGCGCTGATAATGCTGATACCCTTTGGCAACAGCGACGGCAGTGGTTCTTCAAACCTGTCGCAGGCCACGGAAGTAAGGGAGTGTACCGGGGAAGTAAACTCACCAAAAAAACATTCAGCCAAATCTTGGAAAGCGACTATATTGCCCAGGCCCATGTGCCTCCCTCCGAACGCCTCGTTCTGGTCGATGGACAGCGTAAAAATCTCAAGGTCGACGTTAGACTGTATACCTATCGCGGCACACTGTTAATGGCCGCAGCGAGACTTTATCGAGGACAGACGACCAATTTCCGTACGCCAGGTGGGGGATTCGCACCTGTGCTTCTCATGAAAGATTAGTTATCAAAAATATGATCTAAAGAGTTTGTCCCACAACTTATGCGATTATCGTGATAGGGCGTGGAACTCATCTTGCAAGGCGATCGCCTCACTTCGGCCCGCGATTAGTTATTCGGAAATTGCTCCCAGCAACCTTTCAATTGCGCGCAAGTTTTTCCTGCATTTGGATTTAAAGCCTGGAAACTTACAATATTATCAGCTACGCGGATGAAACCTCGTCAATGAAGGCTGCCCTTAAAGGGGTATCTCTGGAGCGATATAGATAGCCACCTAGCCGAGCGATGGCCTTCATATAGAAACCATGTCGCGTCGCTGACCCAGTCGAGGCGGTGGAATCGACCGGTCGACCAGAACTAATAAATGATCAGTAAAGAACCGTTGCTAGCAAGGCAGCCGGGAACTGATGCCTAAGAATGATCAGTCCGGATACGATGTAGCCGAGCATAATGCCGATGGTGAGTCGATCGGCTGTGGTGAAGCACATATCCTCAATCCGGTAGCCAGTTTTTCAGATTCCATCATATACGTGTGTGCTAACGCACAGATCGTGTGATGTCAGACCCTGAACATGATGGTGCGGGTCCGTGTCGTTTGATCGCCAAGGTATCGGTCGCGTTACTATCCGCGCTAGATAACGAATAGTGCATTATGGAAATACAATCCTAATAATGTCAGGAAGGGTCTCCTCATGAATAGAGTCAACACTGCAGCAATGGCTTTTTGTCTTCTCGCTGTTCTGCCTAGGGCAGCATCCGCCCAAAACTCAGAGTACGGCCCACAAGGGGGTGTCCGTGAGTTTTCGATCTCTGGAACTGGCAGTAACGATCGGAATTTTAATAGCGGAAACTTCGGCGTGAGACTGTTGATCTTGGTTGGTATCTGAGGGATAACATGGTTGCCGGTGTTCGGCAAAGCGTCAATTACGCCGATGTCGAAGGCGAAGGCGGGCGTCACAGATGGTTTCTGGAACGGCTCAACCCGTGGTTACCTAACCCATCAGTTCCTTGATGGTCGTGCGCGGCCCTTCGTCGGTGCTAGCCTCGGTGGTATCTATGGAGACGGCGTCAAAGACAGCGCCTTCGCGGGACGGGAAACGGGTATGAAATACTATGTTCTGCCCAAGGCCTATTTCCTCGCTCGCGCTGAGTATCAGTTCCTGTTCAGCGATACCGACGATGCCACCGATGCGTTTCAGGAGGACGGTATCTGGGCTTATACGATTGGTCTGGGCTACAATTTCTGAACCACATCAAGATGCCACGAACCACCACGGCCACGTGGCGGGTGTGCATCTCTTGTCGCGCGCGGATGGCATCGGCCTTGCCTTCCGGATAGCGTTGCTTATAGCTATTAAGCTAGGTTCTTAACTACCTAAGGTGGTTGTCCTGACGGTCACCCATTCGGTGATGTCACCCTTGTCAGCACCGCCGTGATCAGCAGGATAACCACGACCAGCACCACCTCCAGCGCAATACTGCGCTGCAAACGTCGTGGGGCTGTTGCATCGCCGCTCTCAAAGGCAGGTACAAGCCGCCACTTGTTCGCGGCAGCAAATAACAGCAGCACCGCGACAATCAATACTTTGCCGATCAAGAACTGTCCATATGCCGTGGTGAGCAGGGGTGTGAGACCGCCTGTTAGCAGCGTGGCCAAAGTGACGCCCGCCAGTACCAACACGCCAACTCCGCCCATGGCGAGTTGCCCGAAACGGGTCAGAATGCGGGCGGTATTGCCGTGGTTGTAATGTTGCCCCACTAAGTGGAACAGCGGCCACAGCGAGGCTACCCAGAATGCTGCCGCCATCAGGTGAACGATCAGCAAGACAGCCAGAACGAGGCGTGGGGTGTTTACTGTATGCCCCACCTGCACGAATGCCAGCATCACCAATAAAACGCCTACTAGGCTCAAGCTGTTGGCTGTTTTCGAGAACGCTAAGTTATTAAGCTGAATCGCCTGGACCAGCAGCAAACCAGCTACCACCAGTATTAGTCGACCCCCGGACGCGCCATCGAACACGATCCCGAGCAACATTGGGTTGGTTGCAGCCGCTATATTGCCGCCTCCAAGGTAACCAGCTTCTAAAGACCACTGGAACAGAATCAGGATGACCCCCGCCCAGGCAGAAAGGACACCCATGCGGGCGACGCGCCTCCGGTCGTGATCAGGGAGCCGGGGAAACGCTAGACGAAACAACACGGCCCCCGTCGCGACTAGGGCGCTAAGGTAAATCCCGGCCGCCACGAGAATCATCGCGACGGTCCAGACATCGAGGCTATTTACGGAGAACCACCAAGCCACGGGTCAGGGCTCGACCGAGAAGTTAAAACCGTCGGACATCATGTGTCCGTCATCCGATAGGCCGCGCCAGTGCACCTGGTAGTCCCCAGCCGAAAGAATTTCACCGGGCTTCACGACGTAGCGTTCGACCTGTTCACTGCCTGGCTGACCATCAAGAGGAACGGGGCCGTTTGGGCCTGTCACTTCAAACTGGGTGATGCGCATCATGCCACCAAACTCGATGCCAATCTCTGCTGGGGAATCCTGAATGGTGACGCCATCCCTCGGTAAAGTGTTTACGCGGCCTTCATGGGCCAGTGCCGGGATTGCTAGCGACATCAACAGCGTTGCTAAGGAAGCGTGAATGATAGGGAGCGAACTCTTCTTCTTTTGCATACCGTATCCTTATGTTTTTCAGGGTTGAATGGATATTGTTACTTCATCGCGGAGGCGCTAAAACTGATTCGGTTGAGCCTTCTTACATCGTTCATTTTCCCTGTTTGGCGAACAAGGCGCATGGCGTCGTATGAATCTTCAAAGAAATGTGTAGGTGTTATAGCGTGCCAACCTGAAGCAGGGCTGAAAATGGCGGAAAAAATGATCTGTGACAACACTTAGGTATTGGGATCGGTTTCTCCTTTACCTTTGGGCCACCTATAGGTTGTAGGCTTATAACGAAAGCTAACTCCGCCTTCTTCCATTTTTAATGGATAAGGCGATGTCTCGACCAGCAACATGATAAGAGGAAATATCATGGTTAAGCACAAGATGATCTTTGTCATTGGTCTGGCTGCAAGCCTCAGTGTCCCCAGCAGCGCCATCTTCGCTCAAGGTATGAGCCAAGGCGCCCAAGGTCAGGGCAATATGATGGACGGCCAAGTCGGTATGGGTTCGGGCATGATGATGGGCAGTCAAGAAGGCATGTACCCAGGAATGATGATGGGAGGGCAAAGCGGGATGATGCCTTGTCCAATGATGGAAGGCATGGGGAGTATGTCCGGCATTGGCGGTATGCTCGACGAGCAGCAGATGAGTACCATGCGTGAGATGCGCCAAGAACACCGCGCGGCCCAGCTTGAGCGGATGGGCGAATTGATGAACCTGCGCGACGACATGATGCAAACCATGCAGACTGAACGCCCTGAACCAGAGGAAATAAAGGCGCTGCATGCTCAAATGGCCAACCTTCATGGCGATATGATGGCTGATAACGTGCGCATGCATAATCAGATGCAGGACTTACTGACCGATGAGCAGCGTGAACAGATGAGAGGAAGCATGCCCAGCCACCATGGCCCGCAATAAGCCTTGGCGATTGCCTCTTTTTTTAGGAGTGATGGTATGATGAACGCGGAATGTTTTGCTTTTATGGGGTCAATGGGGTGGCTAGGCTGGTTGATGCCCCTGGCCATGCTGTTATTAATTGGCTTGGCGATCGCTTCGCTGGCCAAGTACCTCTTCAGTCGTTCACGCTAAGGAGTTGAAAATAATGCAACATATGAGCACCAAGCTTTTACTCTCTGGTTCCATGCTGCTTGGGGCGGTCTCCGCCCAGGCGGCGTTACCGCCAGAGGCAACATTGTATAAAAACCCCCAGTGCGGCTGCTGTGACGCTTATGCACGCCATCTTGAAGAGCTCGGCGTAGAAGTGACGATTATTGACGATGTAGAGCTGGGTGATATTAAGCAGCAGGCAGGCGTGCCCTATGGCCTGGGTTCATGCCATACCATTGAGATGGGCGAGTATTGGATCGAAGGCCACGTTCCAATGGAAGCCGTGCAGGCGCTGTTTGAGGAACAACCCGATATTGACGGTATCGGTTTGGCGGGTATGCCCATTGGCACACCGGGTATGCCGGGGCCACAAGAAAGCCCTTACAATGTGTACACGTTTACAGGCCAGGAAGATGAGCCATTTATGACCCTTTAGTAGGGTGATAAAAGCTCGCCTGCTGTCTGCACGCCGTTCTAACGGACTCTTGTAGTACAGCAGGCGCATTCAAGTCATACATTACTAAAACGAAAGCGCTGTATTAAACTTAGGATTTACTTTGCTAGTGCGTTACGGGTCGATTCGTTACGGTAAGCTAAAAATAAGATTGCGTCGTTTTCTTTACACCTACACATTGCCACACTAGCAAGCCTGTTAAAGCTTACTTTGCGCAAAAACCTCCTATTAATATTACGCCTTAATAAAAGGTGAGCATGTTGTATACCCGCGTTAGTAAGATTGGCAGTTCGCATCCCACGTTTATTTCCCAAGCCCGCGTCCTTACTCGTTTTACGATGGCCAATGGGAATGGTGGTCATCGATAACAAAGACGTGCCCATGTGAGCCTGGGGAATGATGGTGGGAATGGCGATGAGGTTCCGGCCCCTCCCATCCCTCATGTTCGTGCTGATGATGTTCATCGTGGTAGTGCAGGTGGGTGTGACTTTGGGCAGCGTGCTCGTGCTCAAGAGCCATCGGGTCATGTGCGTGCCAGATAAGGGCCGCGAGCCCCGTTGCCGCCAGGGCCACCGTTCCCAGCAAAGCGAACGTACCCGTCAGTCCCAGGTTCACTCCCAGCCAGCCTGCCAACGGATAGGTGACTAGCCAACAGCTGTGTGACAACGAGAACTGGGCAGCAAACAGCGCTGGACGCTCCTCCGGCTGGCATGAACGTTTGAGCAGGCGCCCGGTGGGGGTCATGACCAACGAGGCCCCAGCGCCCAGCAGTAACCATAGCCCGACAAGCCCCGCAAACGATGGGCCCAGCCAGCCCAGGTAGAGGCTGAGTGCCATCATAACGCCACCCAGCAGCATGACTGGCCGCTCGGACACCCGTTCCAGCACCTTGGGCAGCAGTAAGGCTATTAGCATGGAGCCCCCGCCTGCGGCGGCAAAGGCCAGTGCGACTTCTTTCTCGCCCAAATTCAACACCGAGCGTACGAGTACCACCGTGTTGACGATCTGCATGGCCCCGGCGGCTGAAACAGCCAGGTTCAACGCCAGTAGCCCGCGCAACCGGGGCGTCTTCAGGTAAATCCGCATACCATGAGTAACGCGACGCCAGACGCCGGGGGCTTCCTCTAGGGGGTGAGACGCAGGCAGGATCACCGATATAACCAGGGCGGCAGAGATAACGAAGGCCAGAGCATTGATTACAAACAGGACATCAAAACCCATCACCATCAGCAATGCCGCCGCCGCCATCGGGCTAAGAAGGTTCTCTAAATCATAGGCGAGACGCGACAGGGACAATGCTCGTGTGTACTGCTCTTCGTCTTCGAGAATGTCAGGGATCATCGCCTGGAAAACGGGCGTAAAGCCAGCTGAACAAGCATTGAGCAGAAAGATCAGCACATAGATCTGCCACACTTCGGTAACAAAAGGCAGTGCGCAAACCACGGCTGCACGCAGCAAGTCCAGGCTAACCAATAAGGTGCGCCGAGGCAGGCGTGATGCATAAGCGCCGACCAAAGGGGCAATGCCCACGTAAGCGACCATCTTGATCGCCAGCGCCGTGCCTAGCACGACGCCCGCCTGACCTTCAGCAAGATCGTGAGCCAGCAACGCCAGAGCAACCGTGGTCAGGCCAGTGCCGATCAGTGCAATGACCTGCGCTAGAAAGAGATGGCGGTAGACGCGGTGGGCGAGTACATCGAGCATAGAACTTCCTCAAATGAGGGGTGCCTAAAAGCGCTTACAGGTAGCGTGCAATCGTCTTGAACTCTTCAGCCCGTGCCCGTTGCGTTTGATTCTGAGTACCCAGGGCTTCGTCTAGGCAGTGGTCGATGTGATCCAGCACTAAGGTGCGTTTAGCTTGCTGAATGGCTTTTTCTACCGCATGGAGTTGTTGAGCGATGTCCAGACAGTGGCGTCCATCCTCTACCATCTGGGTCACACTCGAAAGGTGCCCCCGAGCGCGGTTCAGGCGCTTGACGATATCGGGATGTGACTGGTGAGTATGCATTGTCATTTTCTTTTCCCTTATTATATTCCTATCCCCCCGGAGGGGATGGTAATCTATCGCCGTTATTCTGCCAACGCTATGGTTCAAGGCAGACGGTTATCTATTTTTATGATTTTTACTTTTATCCTGGTTGCTCTACATGCTCAATCGGCTGCGCCACCGCCTTGGCTATCTGACCTTTCTGTTGCTGTTCCTGCCTAGCCTGGTAATCACCAGTGTGGGTGAGGCGCGTGCGCATGGGGCAGCGAGCATGGTTGGCGTTGAGTCGTCTCTCCATGAGAATGTGCAGAAGGGCCATGGGCATACCCATGGCCACGAGCACGAAGACAGTCGCCACCTGCATAATGAGAGTGGCAGTCATTTCCATGAAAAAGCGGATCGGCCTGGGACAGGCATTACCGTCGAGCCGAACTTCCGCGATGCCCTGCGGCTAGGCGAATGCAGCGGTCTTCCGCTGCGTCGCGTCTACCGCTTGGAGCGTCCGCCACGGCCAGTCATCACTGGATGATTGGGGCCGTCCCCCTGACGGCCAACTTTAATGACAGACCCGTGGAGGTTTTATGTTTCCATCCCAACTAGGGGGTGCGTTCGGCTTGTCTGCTATGATCCGACGCCACGCGCTACCCCTTCTCACACTCCTAGTGATGCTCCTGGGAGCCACTGGTGAAGCCCTTGCCCACGCCGTTGCTGAAGGCGACAAAGGGTATATCCAGGAGATCTATGGCGTTCACCTGATCTCGTTCATCTATCTCGGTGCCAAGCACATGGTGACGGGGTATGACCACATCCTGTTTTTGCTAGGGGTCATCTTCTTCCTCTACCGAATGCAGCATATCGCCATTTACGTCAGCCTCTTTGCCATCGGTCACTCGACGACGATGCTGTTAGGGGTGTACTTCAATATCGGCATCAATAGCTACCTAATTGACGCCATCATCGGACTCTCCGTTGTCTACAAGGCGCTCGATAACATCGGGGCGTATCAGCGCTGGTTCGGCTTTCAGCCCAACACCAAGGTCGCCACACTGGTGTTCGGTCTGTTTCACGGCTTTGGCCTGTCGAGCAAGATCATTGAATACGATATCTCGCCTGATGGTCTCGTCCCTAATCTCCTGGCATTCAACGTAGGCGTCGAGATCGGCCAGCTACTAGCGTTGAGCGCCATTCTCATTGTGATGGGCTTCTGGCGACGCACGACGGGCTTCTTACGCCACGCGTATACCGCCAACGTCGCCATGATGTGTGCTGGTTTTATACTGGTGGGTTATCAACTCACCGGCTATTTCATTGCCTAATTGAGGGAGTCCCTAATGTATAACACTGATCTTCCAACCCGTGCCGAACTACCGTCAACGGGTAAGTTACTTCGCTCTACGCTGATGGCCGCCGTTATTGCTGTCGCTTTGCTGATCACCGTCGTGTTACCTGCCGAGTATGCCATTGACCCCACCGGTGCTGGGCGCTTGTTGGGGCTGACTGAGATGGGCGAAATCAAGACCCAGTTGGCTGAGGAAGCCGAACTCGACCAAGCCAACGATCAAGCCATGGCCCAACAGGCGTCTCAACCCTCGGCATCTCAAGGAATCGTCAGTGATCGCCAGTCTGCGCCGGTAAACGATGCTGATGCTCAGACTGCGACGTCCGAGGCAGAGATAGCTCCCCAAACAGCCAATTCAGCCTCAGCGAGTGATCCCGTAGCACCTTCACTCGAAGATTCTGACAGGGTGATGACCGATGCCAGCATGGCACTGGCGGAGGCATTAGCGACGGAGGAAGCTGCTTCACAGACGGCGCAAGCGGAAGAAGCGTCCCCGTGGAGCGATGAGGTGAGCTTTACCCTGACGCCAGGAGAAGGCACGGAGTACAAACTCACCATGCAAGAAGGGGCGGTTGCTACCTTTGCCTGGGTATCCGAAGGTGGCCCTGTCAACTTTGACACACACGGTGATGGCAATGGGAACTCCATTAGCTACGAAAAAGGCCGTGGCGTGCCCGAAGATGAAGGTGAGCTAGAAGCCGCTTTCACTGGCAACCATGGCTGGTTCTTCCGTAACCGCAATGACAACGATGTGATCATTGTCTTGCGTGTGGGTGGCGAATACGGGGAGTTAGTTAAGGCCCTTTAACAGATTAGCCTCTAGCGCTCTCTTGAGTGCTAGAGGTTTTCTTCGAACCAGTGTCATTAAGTATTTATAGCTGTATTGGTTTATTGATATACCACTTGATATAAAAATCATCTTCAAGCGCATGAGATGATGCAATAGCTCAGTTAGCAAAACCATTTAGGCGTATATGCGAAATATCTAAAAGACCGCTTCTGGCCGGTTTTTGCCCTTACCTTCATAGTGTGTCTTGGGCAGGCAGAAGAGATGCTGGCTCGCAGTGGAGCACGACAGCGAGCTCATATAGCTTTTCCACGGTTATTCTTACTTCACCTCGCTCGATTCTTCCCATGTAGCTTCGGTCGATGCCAACAGCCAAGGCAAAAGCCTCTTGCGAGAAACCTTCTTCCTTTCGTTTCTTCCTGATATTGCTTCCCAGCGCCTTCGCTAGCTCACCCATACCCGCCTCATTTCCTTTTGGCGGGACTATCCTTCGTTGCGGCCTATCTAGCCACGGACTATAATCCGCATTTTCGTTTTTACCTCTCCTACGGTGATGGTCATGTCGGTTACCCTTCCTTCGATTGATGAGCGCATTTTCGAGCTCCTTTTAAACACTGATAACGCTCAATTCACTATTCGCAGCCTCCGTGACCAGTACGCACATCGACATGGCATAGCCGCAGAGCATCGCGCTGATCTGCGGCGTTTTATCTATGAAAGGGTTAAAAAGCTAATCAACACTGGCTTAGTGGAGAAAGATCATGAAAAACGCAAACGCGACCAACTCTATTTTGTGTTGCCTTCAATAAGAGATGCGAGCTTGTGTCTGGAGGGGGAAAGTTTTGACACATGGCACCAGCGGCTCGTGTCGCAAACAAATGAAACAACAGAGAAATCCGTTATTCCAAAAGACGATGTCAGTATTGAACATCATCCCAGCACTAAGAAGGCGTCTAGCCAATATGCCTTGGAGAAAATGTTGCAGGAAACGCAAAGTGAATTCCTTTCTTCCCTGGGTGAAGTCGAGGCATTTCGAGAGCTTATGGACGAATACCCTGATCTCAAGCCGAGTATTGTGGTGGATCATCGTAATGCTTACGACCGGAGCGCACGCTTAATGGGCCGGGTACGTGCGCTAGAAAAGTCACTACATCGGCTGAGGGGTTCATGAGTACGAGGCTGCGTAAATGGCAATCAGAGTGCTTGGAACTAGCGAAGTCCCACTATTTACTGAGTAGAGATTTGTTCGTACAAGCAACCCCTGCCAGCGGCAAAACCCGTTTGGCCGCTGAAATTACGCGATGGCTCCTTGAAGAAGGACGTATAGATTTTGTTATCTGCTTTGCACCTACCAGAGAGGTGGTGGCTGGCATACAGCGCACCTTTACAGTGGTGTTGAACCAGCGTTTTGGAGATACGCTTGCATCGGTTGGGGCCGCTTATACCTACCAGTCTATGGAATATCACCCTGAAGATTTTTGGGCGTTATTCACAGAATATCGCACCTTAACCATTTTTGATGAGATACATCACTGTGCAGGCCATGATCCGCTTCTCAGCAATACGTGGGGCCAGCAAATAATTCAGCGCATCCAAAATGCAGCCACTTACACCTTAGCACTGTCAGGAACGCCTTGGCGTTCGGATGACTTACCTATTGCATTAGCTCGCTACAGCGATCCAGAAGGCAAGGTAATCTGCGATTACCGTTATGACCTGAAATCCGCCATTAAAGACGGCGTATGTCGCTCGCCAAGAATTACGCTTATCGATAACCCATTGATCCGTTTGACCGAAGAGAGCGAGAGTACAGCATCAGTAAAAGCGTTTTCCTCATTTCAACAGTTGCTCAGTGAGTCGCCAATCAGCTACGAAGACCTGTTGCGACACGACGATATCCTAAATGCGGTGCTAGACCTAAGCATTGACCGACTTAACCAAGAGAGGAATAGTGTACCTAATGCAGGCGGTCTAGTAGTGGCTACTGACATTGAACATGCACATCAAATCGCAGAGCTTTTGATTAACAAGGGTGAAAGCTATGTAGTGGTGACTAGCCAAACACCGAAGGCGCATCAACTTATTGACCAATACCGATATAACAGTACCCGCTGGATTGTCGCGGTAAGCATGATATCCGAAGGGACTGATATTCAACGATTATGCGTATGTGCGTATCTAAGCAGGATTCGCACGGAATTGCATTACCGGCAGGTTTTAGGGCGCATTTTACGCAAAATGGGCGACTCGGATGATCAAGCATGGCTCTATGTGATCGCCGAGCCACTACTGCGGAAATACTCACAGCGAATTGCTGACGATCTTCCCGAAGACCAGGCAATGCTTCAAACCCAAAAGCTGAGGCTGCAATTGGAAAAAGCACGTTCTAATCAAATCTGCCGAAATGAAGAAAGTCGGTCAGTTGAGCATGATAACCAATCAACCTTGGCAAAAAGCTATAACGAGAATGGAATGTTATCGGTCGAACCGCCGTTGCTTACTCTGAGCTTCTCGGAATATTACCACCATCACCTACTGTCTCTTATATAGCATCCGTTCAATAAACAGGCATAGGCCAAAAGCTTAAGCAGTAGGTGAAGATATTTAGTTAGCTGGTAGGTTTACGAAGCTATTGTAGGCGCTTGTAGGTCGTATAATCTGGGCATGAAACTAATCGAGCTGAACTGAATCATATCTGAGTCCCAAAAGACAGTTGGGTTATGATTAGCCATGAAGCTGCTAAAACCAGCTAAGCGTAAACAGCTTCACTGTTGGTTGATCGTGCTGAAGCATGCATATTCATACTCATTAGCAATTAAAAAGCTCATCGACTGCTCATCGTAATCTGTATCGTCCAGCAGTTTACACGGGTATTTCGTGAACACCCTAAGAACACTTCAGCTTTGAGATCAACCTCATTCATGGCTAATTTGCGCTCAAGATGGTTTTCAATAGTATATCAATATAGTATATATACTAATTATTAGAGATATCAAATCCCTTATGCTGTATGAAAAATCACTCATTCGTTACACATATAGTATATTTTTGCGGGCTATTGGCCAACCTCTTGAAGGAGGTCGTTGGGGAATTCGATATCGGCCTTGTCGATCTCGTCGATCAGCAGCACCACCCGTTGATTAGCGGTAAACGCTTCCCACAGCTTGCCGGGCTTGATGTAGTTGGCGACGTTCTCTACACCTTCAACACCTAGCTGAGAGTCACGCAGACGGCTGACGGCATCGTACTCGTATAAACCCTGGGCCGCCTTGGTGCTAGATTTGATATGCCAGGTAATCAACTGGGTATCGAGAGACTCGGCCAGTTCTTCGGCCAGCAGGGTTTTACCGGTGCCCGGCTCGCCTTTGATTAATAGCGGCCGTTCGAGCACCACCGCCGCGTTCACAGCCTGTTTAAGCGCATCGGTTGCAATATAGGAAGAGGTGGATTCAAACGCCATGGGAGAGCCTCGGCTTGTCGAAAGCGGGGTTATAAAAGGATAAACGAATTCAAACAAGTGTACGTGAGGGTCACCCTCAAGGCCAAGAGGTAGTGATGACTTGCGAAAGACCCTCGCTTCAACCGGCCCTCGCACCGTGTTCTCAAGATATGTTGCAGTTATTTCCAAATCAAAAGCTTTGAAGTAGCTTTTTATCACCCCTGCCAATTCGGCGGCACGATGCCCTGGCGCTGCATTTGCCGGTAGACCGTGGGCCGCGAAACCCCCAGCGCGCGAGCAACGGCGCTAATGTTCCAGTGCTGCTCCTTGAGCATTTCCAGCAGTGTGTGATCGCTGTCGCTACCAGCGTCTGCAGGCAGGGGAGTTGCCTGCCGCGTGATGCGCTGGCTTAGGCACTGCTCGGGTAAATCATGAACGGTGATTTCGTCACTTTCTGAGGTGGCCAGTGCAAAGGCCAGCGCATTCTTTAGCTGGCGGATATTACCGGGCCAAGCGTAGGCGAGCAGGGCGCTGATGGCATCGGCCCGCAGGCGCGGTGATTGGCTGCACCCCCGCTCCTGGATGATGTCATCAAAAACTCGGCGGATAACGAAGAGCTTATCGGCGCGGTCGCGTAGCGCGGGAAGGCGCAGTTGGGCCCCGTTAAGGCGGTAATAGAGATCTTCGCGGAACTCACCCTGCTGAATCATCGCATCGATATTGCGATGGGTGGCGGTAATCACCCGGATATCAACCTTTTCAGGTTTATTGGCCCCAAGAGGCATCACTTCTCGCTCGGCCAGTACGCGCAGCAGGCGGGTTTGCAAGGCTAGCGGCATATCGCCGATTTCATCTAAAAACAGTGTGCCGCCGTGGGCTTGGGGAATCAGCCCGCGCATGCCTTTGGCGCGCCCGCCGGTAAAGGCACCGGGCTCGTAACCAAACAGCTCGCTTTCGATTAGCGCTTCGGGAATGGCGGCACAGTTGACCGCGATAAATGGCCCCCTGGCACGGTTGCCGCTGTCATGTAGGGCACGGGCAACCACCTCTTTGCCGGTGCCGGTTTCACCGCTAATCAGCACATTGACGCTGGCTTCGTTGCGCAACCGTTCAGCCAGTTTCTGCACTTTGCGCATGGCGGGGTCGTCGGCGCCGAGGCGTACCAGTGGTTCCGGCAGGCTGGAGGCGAGAGGTTGTGCTTGCTGAGCAGGGCGCGGGCGGCGTGGCTCCAGCAGGCTAATAAAGTAGATCGTGTTATCGACCCTGGCGCGAAAAGCACGCAGTTGATCGTCGGTGGCGCTATTAATGCTGAGCACATCGGCGATCTCGCACTCGAATAGCTCCCCCAGCATTGGGGTGTGATGGGCTGACCAGGGTGGCCAACGGCGCTGGTGTTCACTTATCAGATCACGACCCACTGCGTTGGCAGCAATCACTTGCCCGTTCTCTTCAATGGCGATGAGTCCGCGCCCGTTTACATGCACGAACTCTCGCGAGGTATCCAGCCGCACCATCAGGCAGTCACGGTAGCGCTGGAGAAAATAGGCGTCCTCAATCATGCGCGCGTAGAGCGTTACCAGCGAGAGACTAAAATTTTGACTCTCATGCTGGGTAGGCGATTGCAGCGCGGAGATATCCAGCACGGCCATGACGTTGCCCTGCGGGTCAGCGATAGGCGCTGCGGTGCAGGTAAGCGAAATATGCGAGGCGTCGAAGTGCTCCTGGCGGTGGCAAATAATCGCTTGGCGATCATGCAGGCAGGTGCCTACGGCACAGGTGCCCGCAAAGCGTTCGTCCCAGTCGGCACCGAGATATAGGCCTGCTTTGCGCAGTTGCTGGTCTTGGTTGGGGTCGCCGCGAAACTCAACGGTTATCCCGCGGTGGTCGGTGAGCAGCAGCACGTAGCCTAGTTGAGCTATTTGCTGATAAAGCTGATCAACCCCGGCTCGCGCAACGTGCAGTAGTTCATCCACGGATTCCCGGTGCTCGATCAGGATTTGCTGGGGCACCACCCGGGCTGGGCGAGGCTGGGTAGGATCAAGCTGGTACTCGTTTAGGCAGCGCAGCCAGGAGCGTCGAATGGTTTGCTGGGCCGGTAGCTGCGGAACTTCCAGGCCTTCGCCGAGCTGGAAAATATGCTCGATATGCTGGCGCTGAACGGATTGCAGCCGTGCAGGCAGGGACGATTGAGTGGGCATGGCGTGGTTCACCGTGGGGCTTGTTATTGTCCTTCCAGCCTATGCGCTCTGGCGTGGGTGTCAACGCAGCGCTATTACGCCGTTAGTCGTGCGTTACACCTGTAACACCTAGCTGTAAACAGTGTGACAGGTGTCCACCTCCTCACTACGTCTTATCGCCGCTTCGTTTTATTAAATAACGTTATCTTTCAGTTGGTTGTAGTGGCTTTGTGTGTTTTGGCACGGCGGATGCTTGGAGTTGGGTGTCTCACAAGCAATTCAACAATAACAAACGATGGAGTTCTCGCTATGTCACAGACACCGACACAAACACATCAAACCGCCACGGCGACTGTCCAAGGGTGGCTGAGTGATTTTGATAAAGCGCTGCAAGCCCAGGATATTCAGCGTGTTTTGTCGCTATTTAATGAGGAATGCTACTGGCGCGACTTTGTAACCTTTACCTGGAATTTAAAAACCTGTGAGGGCAAAGATGCTATTCAGGCCATGCTCAATGCCACCCTGGAGAACGTGCGTCCTTCGAACTGGCAGCTAGAAGGTGAAGCTACCCAGAACGGCGATACCAGTGAGGCGTGGTTTACCTTTGAGACAGCGGCCGCCAGCGGCAAAGGCTACTTGCGTCTAAAAGACGGCAAATGCTGGACGCTACTAACCACTATGCAGTCGCTTCATGACTACCCCGAACCGCGTAACCACAACCGCCCAAAAGGAGCTGAGCACGGGGCCAATAAACAGCGTGAAACCTGGTTAGAGTCACGGGAGCGCGAAGAGGCAGAGCTTGGCTACACCCAACAGCCTTACTGCGTGATCATCGGCGGAGGCCAAGGTGGGATTGGCCTTGGGGCGCGGCTAAAGCAGATGGGTGTGCCGACCATCATCATAGAGCGCAACGAGCGCGCCGGGGACTCCTGGCGCAACCGCTATAAATCCCTCTGCCTGCACGACCCGGTGTGGTACGACCACCTACCCTATATTCCTTTCCCAGAAAACTGGCCGGTGTTTGCGCCTAAAGACAAGGTGGGCGATTGGCTGGAGATGTACACAAAGGTGATGGAGCTCAATTATTGGACCTCCACTGAGTGTCAGAATGCACACTATGACGAAGCCGCAGGCGAGTGGGTGGTTAACGTTAAGCGCAATGGCGAAGAGATCACGCTACGCCCGAAGCAACTGGTGATGGCCACCGGGATGTCGGGTATGCCCAATGTGCCGACATTTCCCGGCGCAGAGAGCTTCGCTGGTGAGCAGCAGCACTCCAGCCAACACCCAGGGCCAGATGCTTATGCGGGTAAAAAGTGTGTGATTGTGGGTTCGAATAACTCTGCTCACGATATTGCCGCGGCACTCTGGGAGCACGACGCCGATGTGACCATGCTGCAGCGTTCATCCACCCATATTGTGAAGTCGGACTCTTTGATGGAGGAAGTGCTGGGGCCGCTCTACTCCGAAGAGGCGGTGGCCAATGGCTTAACCCACGACAAGGCTGATCTGATTTTTGCCTCGATCCCCTACAAGGTGCTGCCGGACTTTCAGCGCCCGGCGTTTGAGGCAATCAAACAGCGCGACGCCGAGTTTTATCAGAAGCTGGAAGACGCGGGCTTTCTGCTCGATTTCGGTGACGATGACTCGGGGCTGTTTTTGAAGTATCTACGCCGGGGCTCAGGTTATTACATCGACGTAGGCGCCTGCGACTTGGTGGCTAACGGTGATATCAAGTTGCGAAGCGGTGTGGGCATTGAGCGCATTAACCCCCACTCCATCACACTTACCGATGGCAGTGAGCTAGAGGCAGATTTGATCGTCTACGCCACCGGCTATGGCTCCATGAATGGCTGGGCGGCGCGGCTTATCTCTCAGGAAGTGGCGGATAAAGTCGGCAAGTGCTGGGGCCTGGGCTCTGACACCACCAAAGACCCCGGCCCTTGGGAGGGCGAACTGCGTAATATGTGGAAACCCACCCAGCAAGAGGCGCTGTGGTTCCACGGCGGCAACCTGCACCAGTCGCGGCACTACTCACATTATTTAGCGCTGCAGTTAAAGGCACGCATGGAGGGGCTGGAAACGCCTGTCTATGGGCTGCAGCCGGTTCATCATACGTCTTAACAGGAAGGGTAACCCATGAGTCAGTCAAGCATGCAGGCAGCGGTTTGGTACGCAGCAAAAGATTTACGCGTTGAGCAAGTTTCGGTTCCCTCTATCAGCGACCCCCATGAAGTGAAAGTGAAAGTGGCTGCCTGTGGTATTTGCGGCAGTGACTTACACGAGTATGCTGCCGGGCCGATTTTTATTCCGGTGGGCAAGCCGCACCCCATTAGCGGCGAACAGGCGCCGATCATTATGGGCCATGAGTTCGCTGGGGAAGTGGTAGAGGTCGGCGAGAAAGTCACGCGGGTGAAGGTAGGCGACCGCGTGGCGATTGAGCCGATCCTTTCCCCCAACAAGGATGGCGCTTATCAGATGGAGCGCTACAACCTCACGCCCTTGCTGGGCTTTCACGGCCTTTCGGGCGGTGGCGGCGGCTTTTCCGAGTTCACCGTGATGGGGGAACATATGGTGCACAAGCTGCCAGATGACCTCAGCTTCGAGCAGGGTGCACTGGTAGAGCCCGCGGCGGTAGCGCTGCATGCGGTGCGCCAAAGCTGCCTGAAAGCCGGGGATAGCGCGGTAGTATTTGGCGCTGGACCAATCGGTTTGATGACTATTGAGGCTCTTAAGGCCGCAGGAGCTGCGCAGATTTATGCAGTGGAAGTGGCACCATCTCGTAAGGCCAAAGCTGAAGCGCTAGGGGCCACTGTGGTTGATCCGCAACAGGAGGATCCAGTGGCGAAATTACAAGCCTTGAGCGGTGGCGGGGTAGACGTGGCGTTTGAAGTCACCGGCATTCCTGACGTGCTGAATCAGGCGTTGCACAGCACCCACGAAGGGGGCGAAGTGGTGGTGGTGAGTATCTGGGAAGGCGAGGCCAGCTTCCAGCCTAACGACCTAGTCATCAAAGAGCGCACCATGAAGGGCATTATTGCCTATCGCCATGTGTACCCAGCGGTAATGGCACTGATGCAGCGGGGCTACTTCCGCGCCGAGGACATGGTGACTCAGCGCATTCCACTGGCGGATATCGTGGAGGAGGGCTTTGAGGCGCTTCTAAACGACAAAGCTCAAGTGAAAATCATCGTGACACCCAACCACTAATCTGAGGATTCCGAAGCGTAAACAAACGCATATGATGCTTTGTGATGCAAAAAGGCCTCAAAGTGCGCAATGCTGGTGCATTTTGTTTGCTGCAGTGCGTCGGAGGTTGATGTCAGTGAAGTGATTTTTTATTAACTATATGATTTTTAATGATATTTAAAAAAGTGGCACGCAGATCGCAATGTATATGGCAAAGGATGAGTGAATAGAGAGGCGTAATTAACTATCTGGCTTCTTTTCCTTCTTCATCCACGTTGCTACCGGCTGGTAGCAACAAACCGAGTGAGCTGGCGTGCTCCACCTGGTCCCCTTCGGGGGACTTTTTTTTTGTGCCTGGATTTTATGCCTGAGTTTTATGCCAGAACTTTACGCATAGGAAAAACTATCAGGGTGCAGTTTCTTATAACAATATTTTACAAGCAATTTGGAAACAGTGTTCGTATACTATACCCTGTACAGGTAAGTTGGATAGCAAGTACCGCAATCCCCAAGCGCAAGGAACTGCGCGCTGCATAGAGGATGACCCTTATGAGTAATATGAAACTGATTTCTGCTGCTGTAATCACTGCCGGTTTCGCACTGGCAAGCCAAGCGGCTCTCGCTTATAACGCTGGCGATGTATTCGTTCGTGGTGGTGTTGCCCAAACGGATACGGGGTCAGGTAATGGCAATCTGAATGGTGATTCACTGAACGTGCAGAGCGCTCGCGGCTTCACTTTTGGTGCTGGTTACCTGTTTACTGATAAGGTTGGCGTTGAACTCAACAGCTCTGAGAAGTTCGAGCACGATCTGAACACCTCTGCCTTAGGCGATGTGGGTAGTGTTGATCGTCTACCTGTTAATCTACTCGTGAATTACTACCCGATGGGTGGCCTGGATTCACGTGTACAGCCTTACGTTGGTGCTGGCCTTAACTACACACGCTTCTCTGGTGAGCCGAGTGGTGTGAATGTTGATGAAAGCTACGGCGCGATCGGCCAAGTAGGGGTTGATCTGGCTGTGACTGATAATATTATGCTCAATGGTTACGCAAGCTACGCTGACGTGAACGCAGATATCAACGTCGGTGGTGAAGTTGACATCGAACCCGTCACCATTGGCGGTGGTGTTACTTACCGCTTCTAAGTTTTACTAGACATTAGCTTTACTGGATTTTAGCTTTGCCTAGGTTTTAGCTTTGTTAAGTCTTCTGAAATATCACTACGCCCGGCCTTGAGCCGGGCGTAGTGCGTTGTAGAGTGTCGATTAGCACGACGTTACAGAGGGCTTATGGTGTTAAGTTATCAAAGCCGCTCTCTGTCACTGCTACGTTATCTTCGATACGAATACCGCCACAGGATGAGAGTTGGTCGACCAACGGCCAGTTAATGGGCAGTGAGGTGTTGCGCAGCGGGTCGAGCAGCATGGCGATAAAATAGAGCCCAGGTTCAATGGTAACGACCATGCCAGGGCGCAGCATGCGCGTCAGCCGTAGCGCTGGGTGCTGCTCTGGCGCAGGGGCGGGCGTGCCATCCGGGTGGCGTAACCCGGCCACATCATGCACTTGAAGGCCCAGCGAGTGCCCCAGTCCATGAGGGCAGAATGCCCGCGTAACGCCCTCGGCAACCGCTTGTTCTGCGGTGCCTTTAAACAGATCATTAGCCACCAATATTTCACCCAGGTGGTGATGCATCTGCTCGTGCAGTGCTAAAAAGTTAACGCCAGGGGCTACGCCTTTGACTAACTCATCTTTCAGCCCATGCATGGCGGTGACCAGTTCGCCAAACGCGACGGGGGCATCGGGGCCAGCGTATGTGCGGGTAATATCGGCGCAGTAACCTCGAAAGCGGCGACCCGCATCCACTAGCAAGCTATAGCGCTGTTTAGGCGCGTTAAGGTCGTAGTGTTGATAATGCAGCACGCCAGCATGCTCATTTAAACCAATAATATTTTGGTAGGGCACGTTTGATTCGCGCTGGCGACTCGCTGCTAAGTACGCCAGCTGAATATCCAGCTCACCGGCGGCGCCGATAAAGGCGGCCTGGGATGCCTGATGGCCCGCTATCGCTAAACGGTTGGCTTCACGGAGACAGGCAATCTCATAGGGCGTTTTAAACAGCCGTAATTCATCAAGGGCATGCACTATGCGTTCAGGGTGATGTTCAGCTTTTAGCGCCTGTTGGATGCTGATGGGAAGACGCTCGATATCTCCAATAACGACGGCATTTCCCGAAAGCGATGGGGAGACTTTCTCGCTGCATAAGTGGATATCAAACGTCTCTACCCAGGGCTCATCGGGTAGCTGAGTGGGCAAGTGCCAAAAGTCTGCGGGCGCATACAAGTAGAGCTGGGGGCGCTCTCCCGGCTGAATAATCAGCCAGCTATGCTGCACATCGGCTAAACCCACCCAGTGCATAAAATGCCCGTAAGCCTGAAAAGGAGGAGCGTGGTCATCTGCAAAATGGTCGCTGGCATGGCCACTGTAAATTGCCAGGCTATCGAGCCCGTGGTCGGTCAAAATATCCGAATAAGCACGCTGTAGGTGCGCTATATGCTCGCGTTGCAGGTTAAATAGGGTGGTTGACATACAAAGCTGTGCCCTCTCTTAAGTAAGGTTTCTCAAATGGGGGTCATACACGGGGCGGCGCAAGTTCGCTCCACAGGCTATCCAGCTCAGCGTGGCGATGATTTTGATGACGGTATAGCCGTAGCTCCATGGGCACATCCCAGCGACTATCGCCCGCTCTTACCAGCGTGCCTTGAGCAAGCTCTGCCGCGACGTTGCGTTCAGGCAGCCAACTCATGCCGTAGCCAAGTAGCACCAGCTCTTTAATACCGGCCGCGTAGAGATTTTCACTCTGTGCAGTTAAATAGGTGGTTTGGGGGAGCCTGGCTAGGTGTGCTTTAACCGCAGACCCCAACAACCCACGCTTGGGGTAGGCAAGCCAAGGCAGCGGTTGATGGCGCGAGCCAGGCAGCAGTGCGTGAGGTTCTCCCTCTGGGTTTAACCCAGTCACTGGAATCAGCCGTTCATGCCCAATCACACGATAATTGCAGGCGCTGGTGTCGATCTCCAGGTCGCAGCGCCCAATTGGCCAGTAACAGATAGCCAGGTCGCACTCGGCACGCGCTAAGGCTTGAAAGTAGTCATTGGCCACCCAGCCGGTCGCCCGCAAATACGGCTGTACGCGATCTTGCCACCCCGTAGACGCCAACCATTCCGGTAAAAAATGCGGCAATAGGCTCTGCGGTGCTGCGACCATAATGCGCCGCTGCTGGCCAGCGTTAATTTCGCGCACCCGGTCACGGGTCAGCCGCACCCGGTCGGTCACCTGTTCGCACAGGGTCAAAAACTCCTCCCCGGCCGGGGTGAGTGAGAGCGGCAGCGTTTGACGATTAATCAGCGTTACGCCCATCTCCTCCTCAAGCAGTTTAATCCGCCGGGAGAAGGTGGGTTGCGTAACGTTTTGATCATCTGCTGCGCGTGAGAAGTGCCGCGTTCTGGCCAGGGCGATAAAATCTTCTAGCCAGCGAATTTCCATGCTCTACCTCTCAGCGCCTGGGGTCGCTGTATCGAATACGACGCCCGCTTCATAGGCGTCCCTCCTCAACAGCGTGGCACGCCACTCGGGTTCCGTCATCCTGTGTTTGCAGCAAGGGGATCTCTTGCTTACAGCGCGCATTGGCATGGGGGCAGCGGCCATGAAACACGCAGCCGCTAGGCAGGTTAACTGGGGTCGGCACTTCGCCGGTGAGACGAATATGCTGGGGCCGGTCATCCTTCAAGCGTGGAATGGCCGAGAGCAGCGCCTGGGTATAGGGGTGGCGCGGCTTATCGAACAGTGTCGCGGTGGTGGCAACTTCACACACCGTGCCTAAGTACATCACCGCCACGCGGGTGCCAAAGTGCTCTACGACGGCTAGGTCGTGGGTAATGAACAGGTAGGTCAGATTGCGCTCTTGCTGGGCTTCCATCAGCAGGTTGAGCACCTGGGCTTGAATCGAGACGTCCAGTGCGGAGATAGGCTCGTCGGCAACGATGAACTCAGGGTCAACGGCCAGGGCGCGGGCAATGGCAATACGCTGCCGCTGGCCGCCGGAGAACTCGTGGCCAAAGCGTTTGCCCCAGTCCGGGTCAATGCCCACTGAGCGCATCACTTCCTCTACCTTGTCGAGAATTTGCGGTCGCTTCCAATCAGGGTGGTGCAGGCGTAGCGGTTCTTCCAGGGTTTGCTGAATAGTCATGCGCGGGTTGAGCGACGCATAAGGGTTCTGGAAGATCATCTGCATCCGCTTGCGATACGGCAGCAGTTGGCGCGAGCTTAAGTTATCGATGCGGTTGCCGTCGTAGCGAATCTCACCCTCTGTGGGGGTCAGCAGCCCCATGACAGTTCGCGCCACGGTGGACTTACCGCAGCCCGACTCACCGACCACGCACAGCGCTTCACCGCGTTTGATATCCAGATTCACACCATTAATGGCGTGAACGTGCTCTTGGTGGCGAACCAGCTTACCGCCCTTAAAGCGCAGCTGATCGAGAAAATCCCCAGAGAGCGAGAAGCGCTTTTTTAGATCGCGAATCTGCAGTAGCGAATCAGCGCTCTGTTCGTTCTGACGTGGAGTAGGAGTATGGCTGTCCGTTATAGCCTCAGCGTGCGCACTCATGAGGTTTCCTCTTTCAAACGGCGATCTTCGAGCATTTCAGCGACCATATGACACGCCACACGGCAATTGCCGGATTCGACAAATTCAGGCACCTGCTGGGTGCAGGCGGGGCGGGGCTGGCCATCGGCACGATTGATAAAATCGCAGCGCGGATGAAACGCGCAGCCGCTGGGCAGGTTAGAGAGTGACGGCATGCTGCCGCGAATCTGATTGAGCTTTTCACCCGGCGTTGCCATCTGAGGCAGGGCGTTGATTAACCCCTGAGTGTAAGGGTGCTGCGGGTCGTTGATAATCTCCCGTGTTGGCCCTTGCTCAATGACTCGGCCAGCGTACATGACCAGCATGCGCTGGGTGACCTGGCTGACCACGCCCAGGTCGTGGGTGATCAGAATAAGCCCCACATTGTGCTGCTCGCAGAGGTCAAGCAGCAGCGCCATGATCTCGGCCTGAATGGTCACATCAAGCGCCGTAGTAGGCTCGTCGGCAATGATAATGTCCGGGTCGAGGAGCAGCGCAATGGCAATAATAATCCGCTGACGCATACCACCTGAAAGCTCGTGAGGGTACTGATCCAGGCGCGTTTCCGGCGAAGGGATTTGCACCTGTTGGAGTTTGTCCAGGGCGATCGCACGGGCTTCTTTGGAAGAGATGCGCCGGTGGGCTTTTAAGCACTCGACCATCTGCTCGCCAATGGAGAGCACCGGATTAAGCGTCATCATTGGGTCTTGGAAGATCATCGAAACGCGGTTGCCGCGTACTTTACGCAGGCCACGCTCAGACATGCGGTTAAGCACCTGACCGTCAAACGTCACCGTACCGCCGGCGATAAAGCCTGGTTTGGCGATCAAGTTGAGCAGCGAAAACGCGGCAACCGATTTGCCTGCGCCGGACTCACCGACAATACCCAGGCGCTCACCGCGCTCAAGGCTGAAACAGATATCGCGCAGGGCGTGCACTTCACCCTGGCGCAGCGCAAAGCGTACATCGAGGTTGTTGACTTCAAGTAGTGCCATGGTGTCCTCAGCCTTTGTAGAGTCGTGGGTTCATGACATCACGCAGCCAATCGCCTAGTAGATTGATCGACAGCACCAGTACCACCAGAACTGCACCCGGGATCAAGGTGATCCACCAGGAGCCGGACTGGATGTAGTCAAAGCCCGATTTGATCAGTGAGCCAAGCGAGGGATGGGTCTCTGGCATCCCCAGTCCCAGAAACGACAGCGCCGCTTCAGAGATAATCGCGTTGGCGATCTGCACGGTAGAGATAACGAATATCGGTGACATGGTGTTGGGCAGCACGTGGCGGAACATAATCCGTTTGCTGCGTAGGCCCATCACGCGGGCGGCATCAACGTACTCTTTGTTTTTCTCTGCCAACACTGAGGCGCGCACGGTACGGGCATACTGGGGCCATTCGGCCAGGCCGATAATCAGGATCAGCATCATCACCGCGTACTGGCTATAGAAGGCGCTACCCATGGTCGCTTTGACCAAAGCGCCCACCACGATAGCGACCATAAGTGTCGAGAATGACAGCTGAATGTCTGCCAGGCGCATCAAAATCGTATCGACACGGCCGCCCAGGTAGCCCGCCATTAGGCCGAAGGTGACCCCTAGCAGCGCCTGCAAAATAACCGCACCGAAACCAATCAGCAGCGATACGCGGGTGCCATATAGCACAATCGACCATAAGTCGCGCCCCTGGGCATCGGTACCTAGCGCGTAACGCTCATCTGCACCGTCAATCCAGAAGGGCGGCAGTTCAGATGACATAATGTCTATCTGGGATAGGTCGTAAGGGTTCGTGGGCGCCAGCAGCGGTGAGGCAAAGGCGGCGATAACCATGCAGATAAACACAGCCAGGCAGAGCTGGGCGGTGCGGTCACGCTTGAAGCTGTACCATATATAGGAGTCGCGCAGGCGTTCCCAGCGGCTGGGTGAGGCGCTCGCTGGGGAGGAATTGTTGGTGGTGCTCATGCGGGCTTCCCAGTCAGTTTAACGGTGGGGTTCACCATGCCGTAGATGAGATCCACGATGGTGTTAGTGACGACAAAGATCACGCCGACGATCATCAGGTAGGTCACAATCAGCGGTATATCGGCGCGGTTGATCGCATCCAAAAACATCAAACCCATGCCGGGCCATTGGAAAACGGTCTCGGTCAAAATGGTGTAGGCCACCATGGTGCCGATCTGTACGCCGCCCACGGTAATCACTGGTAGCATGGTGTTTTTAAGGGCGTGAACGAAATACACCCGGCGCATAGAGATGCCTTTAGCGCGGGCATACTTGACGTACTCCGACTGCAGGACTTCCATCATTTCGGCGCGAATCAGACGGATAAACAGCGGTAGCATAATGGAGGCCAGTGAAACCGCCGGCAGCACTAGATGCTGTAAACCGTTCCAAGTTGCCAGGTTGGTGTCCCAGTTGCCCACCACGTTAACGAGATCATAACCACGGCCGAAGGAGGGCATATTGCCTTCGGTGGAGAAGAAGTCATTCAGCCATGCGCCCCAGCCGGTACTTTCGGGGAACAGTGTGACAGTGACGCCGATGGCGAAGATTTGAATCAGTACGATCGCGGTCAAGAACACTGGAATTGAGATACCGATAATCGATATACCCATAAACAGGCGTGAAATCGGTGAGCGCGGTTTGATGGCGCTATATACCCCAATGGGTACCGAAAGCAGCACAATAATCAGCGTCGCGGCAAATACCAGCTCCAGGGTGGCGGGTAAGTGGCGAGCAATTACTTCTAACGCCGGTTCGCGATAAAAGTACGAGTAGCCGAAATCGCCTTGAACGGCGTTTTTAGCAAAACGAGCGTACTGCACCAGGAAGGGGTCATTGAGGCCAAAGCGCTCGCGAATCTCTTCACGCTCGCTCTCAGGCACTGACTGGCCAACCATCTGCTGTATGGGGTCACCCAGGTTATCCTGAATGGCGAAGGCCAGCACGCTGATGACAAACATCACCAAAATCGCGTGCATCAGCCGCTTGATTAAAAAGGCAATCATGGCGTACGCCACCTATATGAGGGGTTCATCAAAGGGAGTAGGGGCATGTTATGCAGAGTTCTCACAGACGCGAACTGCCAGCTAAAAGGCTTCGCCCCCTAAACGCTTAGGGAGCGAAGCATCCTTGCGGTTTACTTGTTGGCTGTTAACGCTGTAGTGACTCTTTTCTAGGCATTTAATCAATCAGCGCTGTGAGCGCTTAATCGTCGCTGCGATTAATGACCAAGTCACCCAGGTAGGGGAAGTCAAGGGCGTTGACTACAGGCTCAATCTCAACCCCTTCAGCGGCCGCGTAAGCAAGGTTCTGCCAGTGCAGTGTGATATAGCCGACGTCTTCATAGAGCATGGCTTCGGCTTCGCGCAGCATTTCGTTGCGTTTTTCCAAATCGGTTTCACTATCGGCTTCGGTGACGAGTGCGTCGATCTCTTCGTTGCAGTAGCCACCGTAGTTGTATTGGCCAGCACCGGTCTCTTCATCGAAGCAGAAGGTTAGATACTGGAAGAAGTTAGCGGTATCTTCGGTATCCGCGTGCCAGCCGATCATCGCCATATCCGATTGGCGGGTATCGTACTCAGGCCAGTACTGCGCCAGGGGCATGGTACGCAGGTCAACGTCAATATTGATTTGTGCCAGCATATTGGCGACCGCTTGGGCGATCTGGGCATCGTTTACGTAGCGATTGTTGGGGGCAATCATTTCAACGCTGAAGCCGTCTGCGTAGCCCGCTTCGGCCATTAGCTCTTTGGCGCGTTCAATATCGTAGCGTGGCGTTAAGTCTGGGTTGTGACCGGAGTAACCTTTGGGTGATATCTGTCCGGCGGGCGTCGCGAAGCCGCGCATTAAGCGGTCGGCAATGCCTTCCTGGTTAATAGCCAGATCAACCGCTTGGCGAACGCGGGCATCCTGGAAGGCTTCAACGCGGTCTTCGTTCATTTGGAAGCCAATGATACGCGTACCGTCAACCTCAACCAGATTAACGCCGTCGGCCTCGCGTACGCGATCCAAATCGTTGGGAGGCACGGCATCAATAAAGTCGACACCGCCAGAGAGCAGGGCGGCAACCCGTGAGGCGTTCTCAGCGATGGGTGTCAGCACGATATTAGAGACATTGCCTTCGCTTTCGGTATCCCAGTAATCTTCAAAACGCTCAAAATCTACCCGTACACCCTGACGGCGGTCAGTCACCATGAACGGACCAGTACCGGAAACATTGCGCGAAGCAAAGGAGTTGCCAGCTTTAACGATCTCACCTTTGTCGTTGCCGCCCTCGGTTTCACCGCTATAGAACTCGCTATCCATCGGGAAGATGTAGGTAGCCAGGTTGAGTAGCAGCGGGTAAGGTTCGGTGGTGACAATTTCAACGGTGTAGTCATCAACGGCTTCGGCGCTGGCCACTGGCTCAAAAATAGCGCGATAGTCAGGGCTCTCTTTCAGACGCTCAATGGTCCATACCACGTCTTTGGCGGTGAATTCGTTACCTGAGTGGAAGGTAACGCCTTCACGCAAGGTCATGCGCATGGTGGTTTCGTCGACCTGCTCCCACTCGGTGGCTAAGCGCGGCTCAAACTCAAAATCTTTTGTCCAGCGCACCAGCGGATCAAATGCCATATGAGAAAAGCGCAAGACGCCGCCAGAAAGCTGCTCGTGGATATCGAGGGTTTCAGGGTCGGCGGAGTAGCCAATACGCAGCGTTTCAGCACTTGCGGTCATCGGTAGTAACGTCGTACCCGCAACCACTGCACCAATAACGGAAGCCAGTAAGGTTTTCTTGAGCGTCATCATCGTTCCCTTAAATCATTGTTTATTTTTCGTTTTACCGCCGTTTTCTTGGCTAGAAGCACCCTTCCCGCCAGGAAAGCGTCGGCAAAACAGACACGGTCAGTTGTTAAGCCTATTTACAACACAAGCGCACAACCTAGGCTTACAACATAGAGAGTGCCTATCGCGTCATACAATCGAAATAATGACAGGCATCATTCGTCTACTGAATGATGGGGCTAATAGCGGCATGCTGAAGGCTTGTTTTAAGACGAAAGTAGTAAGCGAAAAGCGACACATAATAGGGCGGAAAATCTTATGTGGAAAAAAATTGGGATAGCGTTGATGGGGGTTTGGCTACCTATCACTGGTTTTGCCACTGAGCCTGTGGGGCAAAGTCCTCCTCAAGGTGGCTCTGAGCGCGCGGCGCCTGAAATAGCAGGGTCGTTGGATGATGAGTTGCGGGAGTGGTTTATTTTACGCCATGGTAATGACTCAAATGCCTCATTCGTAGAGCTAGGCGACGATATCAATATTGATATCGCTGGCTCTGTTGACGATGAGAAGTGGGACGGCGAGGAGGCGCTCTCTATTAGCCTGACCGTGAACGAAGGGCAGTTGATCAATGCAGTGGTTATTTATTCCATTGGGGCTTCTATTGCCCCGCCGCTGTTCACCTCTGAAGGGGGGGAAGTAGTAGTAACACTGACTCACTATGACCGTACCAGCCAAACGGTTCGCGTAGCTGGGAAAATTGAGGGGGCGCTGGGACTGCAAGTCGAGCTAGGTGAACCGCCAAGCCAGGAAGAGGGCATTGAGATCGACGTGGTGTTCGATGTAGAGGCGCAAAAAGTAGAGTTCTAATGCCCAGGTCGACGTTTGCCGACCTGGTGACAAGACCTCAGTGGCTATCCATGTCCATCAAAAGCGCTTAACCGAACTGCTGGTGCAGCCAGGCATTAATAGTGTCAGATTCGTACATCCACTCTTCACGCCCATCGTCGTGGGTGATTCTCAAGCAGGGCACTTTGACTTTGCCACCCCCTTCCAAGAGCGCCTGCTTATGGGCAGGATCAAGTTGAGCATCACGTACCTCAATGTTTAAACCCAGCCGCGCTATCTCTTTGCGCACCTTGATGCAGAAAGGGCAGGTGCGAAATTGGTACAGCGCAAGGTTCTGGCACGCTTGATCCACCTTGGCTTGTTCTTCAGGCGTACGCTCTACTGACTTAGGCGTGGAAAGCTTCTCGGAAATCAGCATGACCGGGGCGAGCACCAAGCGAAGACCACGAAAGAAATAGCGAATTAAAATGCGCATCGAAAAAGGCTCCTGTGCTGAGATGTTGGCTTACATCAGCGTGACAAGTGGGAAGAAAGGGGTAGTCATCATAAGTAAACAGTGGCCGCATCCTGCAACAACTAAAGAGATTTGTCACTTGAGTGGTGCTTTGTCAGCGTTTATGGCGATGAATAGATGAGCAAATAGCCTCAACATGCTAGGCTACTTGGCTATTTTTACGCCATTTTTTGGCTTTTAGTGAATTGGTTTACGGGCGATTAACGGGGCGAGAGCCATGCATCTGCATATTATGGGTATCTGCGGCACCTTTATGGGTAGCCTGGCACTGCTGGCGCGTGAAATGGGGCACCAGGTGAGTGGCTCCGATCAGAATGTTTACCCACCCATGAGCACCCAGTTGGTTGATGCGGGCATCACCTTAATGGAGGGCTACCACGCCGAGCATCTGTCGCCAGCGCCGGATCTTGTCGTGGTGGGCAATGCCTTGTCACGGGGCAATGAAGAGGTTGAAGCGTTACTCAATAGCGGCCTGCCGTATACCTCGGGGGCGCAGTGGTTGGCGGAGCACGTGCTGCCCGGCCGACGCGTCATTGCCGTGGCAGGTACTCACGGAAAAACCACCACCGCAAGCGTATTGGCTTGGCTGCTGGAGAGTGCTGGCTTAGCGCCAGGGTTTTTGATTGGTGGCGTGCCGCGTAATTTTGGCGTGTCGGCGCGCGTGGGTGATCCGCAAGCGCCGTTTGTGGTGGAAGCTGACGAGTACGACACGGCGTTCTTTGATAAACGTTCCAAGTTTGTTCACTACCGTCCGCATATCGCCATACTCAACAACCTTGAGTTTGACCACGCCGATATCTTCCCCGACCTGGCAGCCATTGAGCGCCAGTTCCATCACCTGGTGCGCACCGTGCCAAGCCAGGGGCACCTATTAGTTGCTGATGAGCAGCCCGCCCTTGAACGTGTTCTGAGCCAGGGCGCCTGGACGCCGGTAGCGCACTTTGGTGATCGGGATGCGAGCGAGTGGCAACTGAAATTAGAGCGCGACGACGCCAGTCGTTTCCAGGTGATTTATAGCGCTGGCGAGTCTGGTCAGGATACCCATGGACAAGAGGAGGACGGGGTCGTCGAGTGGGCGCTAACCGGCGAGCATAACGCCCGCAATGCGTTGGCAGCGCTGGCGGCGGCGCATTTGTGTGGGGTTGATTTAGCCCGTGGCTGTGCGGCGCTGGCGCGTTTTGAAACACCCAGAAGGCGCCAGGAGGTGCGCGGCGAAATCAATGGCATTCAGGTGATCGATGATTTCGCCCACCACCCCACGGCGATTGCCGCGACGCTCAAAGGTCTACGTGCGGCCACCACGAAAGGACGCCTGCTGGCGGTCATCGAGCCGCGCTCCAATACCATGCGTTTAGGTGCTCTGCGCGAGCGGTTACTCGAGAGCGTGGCTGACGCTGATGGCGTTTTTTGGTTTCAGCCCGCCGGGCTCGACTGGTCGATGGACGAGCTGGTTGCCACGCAAGGTGCGCATGCCCAGCTGTTTAGCGATATTGATACGCTGGTGGCGGCAGTGGTCACTCAAGCGTCACCGTTGGATCGCATTGTGGTGATGTCCAACGGTGGCTTTGAGGGCGTGCATGAACGCTTGCTCGCCGCATTAGCCGCAGCCAAGGAGGGGAATGCGTGACAGATAGAGCCGACGCATCGTTCAAAAAACCGATTACCGTGGCACTCACCGGCGCATCCGGGGCTCAATACGGTTTGCGCTTGATCGATGTACTAGTCGCCGCAGGTCATGAAGTGTGGGTCATGATTTCGAAAGCTGCGCACATGGTCATCGCCACAGAAACAGATATTGAGCTACCCGCCCAGCCCCAGCGTTTAGCCGAGGCGCTGAGTGAGCGCAGTGGGGCACAGCCTGGTCAGATCCGCTGCTTTGGCCGCGAAGACTGGATGGCGCCGGTGGCATCAGGCTCTGGCGCGCCCTCCGCCATGGTGGTGTGCCCGTGCTCTACCGGCACGCTTTCTGCCGTCGCAACGGGGGCTAGCAATAACCTGATTGAGCGGGCGGCGGACGTGGCGATTAAAGAGCGCCGAACGCTGGTGCTGGTGCCGCGGGAAAGCCCATTTTCACCGATTCACTTGGAGCACATGTTGGCATTGAGTCGCTTGGGAGTGGTCATTTTGCCGGCGGCTCCTGGGTTTTATCACTGCCCGCAAAGCATTGATGATCTGATTGATTTTATTGTCGCGCGTATTCTCAACCAGTTGGGAATCGAGCATTCGCTGGTGCCTCGCTGGGGAGAGGTCGGAGATAAGGATGAGTGATCTATGATGTCGTGGGCCACGCTGTCGGTTTTTGTGCCAACGTTTCTGTTTGTCTCGCTAACCCCAGGTATGTGCATGACCCTCGCCATGGTGCTGGGCATGACCCAAGGCGTCAAACGCACGCTGTGGATGATGGTGGGCGAGTTGCTGGGCGTTGGCTTAGTGGCTGCCGCCGCAGGCGCGGGGGTGGCTGCGTTGATGCTGCGTCAGCCAGAGCTGTTTGTGCTGTTTAAATGGGTGGGCGGCGCTTACCTGGGCTATTTGGGTATTATGATGTGGCGCTCCCGTGGGCGCATGGCGATTCCCAGCGAGCTTGATGCGGGCCCACCCGCTAGCCCCCTGCAGTTAGCCATGCAAGGGTTTGTTACCGCTGTGGCAAATCCTAAAGGGTGGGCATTTTTTATGGTGCTGCTGCCGCCTTTTTTGGATAGTAGTCGCCCATTGCCGGGGCAGCTCAGCTTGTTGATCGGGGTCATTTTGACCATTGAGTTTGTCAGCATGCTGGTCTATGCCACCGGCGGCAAAACGCTACGCAATGTGCTCGGTAAAAGCGGCAATGTCCGGCTCCTGAATCGCATCGCCGGAACACTGATGATTGGGGTAGGCCTGTGGCTTGCCTTGGGGTAAAGCGGTGTCGATTTAAAGCTAAACCGGTGGGAATAAGCCGACGCGAGCGCTGATAAGCACTAGCGATGCCAGGCTGAGCAGAAGCCACGGGCAGGGGCGCATCGACGGGCGCGACTGCTGCTGCCAATGAAGTAGCGTGAGTGCGCAAACGACCAAGCCGAGTAGCGCGCCTCCCACCAGATCACTGAACCAGTGCACGCCCACCACCAGTCTTGATAGCGCCATGGGCAGCGCAAGCGCTAGTGCTATCCAGTACACCCAAAAGCGTTTTTGACGGGGTATCTCGGCCGCAACGAACGCCGCTGTAAGGCCAACGAGCACCACGGCGGTGGAAGTGTGGGCGCTGGGGTAGGAGAACGAGCCCATTAAGTAGTCCGGTGTCTCTGGGCGAGCACGACCAAACAGCCCTTTGCCTACTGTGTTTAGCAGGGCGACGCTGGCAAAGGCGCCACTCCAGTGCAGTAAAGCCTCCCATCTCTTAGTCACCAGCATCCATGCTGCCCAAGGCAGTGTTAAAGCGATAATGCCTAGGGTGTCGCCAATGCGTGCAAAAACATTCCCCGCTCGGTACAAAACATCGCTCTGCAGCCAGGAGAACAGTTGCTGAATGAACAGATCAATCTCAAGCGGTTCATGGTGGGCGATGACCAGCAGTGTCCAGCCAGACAGACTGCCTAGCGCTATGACCAGTAACAGTAGTGAAGCCAAGGGAACATCGCCGGTTTGACTCATGGCCAGCCATGGCCTGCGTAGTAGCGGTACACGGCGAACGCTGCCAGCAATAGCCCGATAAAGTCGCCCATGCCGTGTCACCTGATGCCGACCCCAGGAGAAAATCACCGCGAGCACGACAATGATCGCTGCGAGGATAAGCAGCGCAGCCTCTATGCCTGGCGGTAGATTCAAATGGTGCTGCCAGGTACGCCCCAACAAATAGCCGGGCAGTATATAGGCAGGCGCCCACAGCGCTGCAGAAGTGACATTAGCCCAAATAAAGGTGCGTGGTGGCATACGCATCATGCCTGCTACCAAGGGAATAATCGGTCGCACCGGACCGACAAAGCGGCCGATAAACACCGACCAGATGCCATAGCGCTCAAAGAACCGTGCCCCGCGGCCCAACCATTCGGGATGCAGGGAAAGGGGCCATCTCTGAGTGACCTGCTCGTGATGTTTAAAGCCCAGCGAAAAACTGACGCCGTCGCCTAAAATAGCGCCTATGAAGGCAGCACCGATTAACCATGCCAAGCCAAGATCCTGGTGTCCCGCCAGGGAGGCTGCGGTAGTGATTAACACCACGCCCGGCACCAGCAGCCCGATCAAGGCAAGTGATTCTACTAATGAAATCACCAGCACCAGACAGACGATCAACGCAGGCGATGGCGTTAATGAGTGGAGCAGATCGGCTAGCGGCAAGGAGAGTACTCCAGCGTCAGATAAGAGACATTGAAAAGGCAGACTAGAGGTTGGCGAGGGCGGCGCCGCGGGTTTCCAGGCGCTTTACATAGTGTGCAAAGTGCTCGGTGCGACTGGGTAAGCAGGCGGCAATGCGCGCTTCCAGTTGACCGGTTTCTACCAGTACACGCTGTGAAAGAGCTCTTTGTAAACGCTCGCGTACCAACAGAGCGCCGCTTTCACTAGTGTCAGGTAGAACCAGCCAAAAAGTGGCGCTGTCCGCGCGCCCCAGCACATCATGATCGCGACAACGGCTATTCACTTCACCGCATAGCGCTCCCAGCAGCGCCGTTTGCGCACGATGGCCAAACTGCTCTGCTGCCATATCCAACTGCGGTAAATGCAGTACCAGCACTGCCAGTTGCTGATTGAGCATGGCAGCGCGCTGGAACTCGCTGTGTAAACGCTCTTTTAGCGTGTCCATGTGGAAAGCTTCACAGTCGCTGTCGTTGGGGTCGGTAGCTCTTAAGAGTGCACGGCGACGAGCATGCTCCCAGCGGGGGAGGGCAAGTAACAGTGTTAAAGCAGCATAGCCCACGATAATCGCCGGTGGCGCAGAGGCGACCGAAGGAAGCAGCCACCACAATGGCCCAATGGCAATATTAATCAGCATTGCGGCCCATAGCGGTAGCAGTAAAAACGCGGCGGTAATCGGCAGGCCTAACCATAGAGGTGATACCTGCGGCTGAAAATAGAAAGCGCCGAGCACTACCGAGTAGGTACTGCAGAGTAAAATAATGCGCGGCAGGTAGCTTTTCACGCCCTGCCCTATATGCATTAGCAGGGCGGCCATTAGCAGCAGGGTCATAAAGGTGGGAATCAGCAGGTCGCGGTAGTCACCCATGGCATACAGCCATAGCGCGTAGCCCACCATCAACGCGATACTGGAAGTATAAGCCAGGGTCATTAATCGTTTGGGGAGGTGCTCGATCATACCGTCTCCCGCACCCGCTCAGCCGGAAGTTTGCTGATCTCAAACACCGAAAGCGTTGCCGGTTCGATATCGATTAATTCAAGGTGTTCACTGGTAATATTGTCGGGTAAGTCGGCGAGTAGTAGGCTGCGTCGTTGAGCGGCTTCTCTAGGTGAGCGGGCAAGAATGAGTGTCACCAGCGTTGTGCTGCTTAAGCGGTAAACGTTTTCAAAATCATAGGTTAATTCGCACAGCTTTTGCGCCATTGGCCACAGTTGGTGGCGTTTTACGTGCAGAATAAACAGTTCCGCATGAACGCCTTCACGCTCGCAGCGCGTTTGTTCCCGGGCGATATCGCGCAGCAACTGCTCACCGGCCCAAAGGTTAAGGCCGGGAATCAATCGCAGGCGTTGGCGAATGGAACCGTTCATATCAATAAGCTGCTGTGCTCTGGATAAGGCCAGCAGACCAAGCACCAGCAGTGAACAAATCAGCAGCACAAGCGCTGACGCCTCCAATTGAGGTGCTACCATTACAGCGCTAATCAGTGCAGCGCTGAGGTTAAAGGCGGCGACCCCATTGTTTTGGGGCAGCATCAGCATTGCGGCCCACGCCCAGATTAAAATGCCGTGTCGTTCTGGAGCAGTGGCAATTAAACCCAATAGCAGTGCACCCGGTACAATTTGCCATGGCAATCCTCGCGAACGACGGTGGCTAAAATCAAGCATCAGTGCGGTGATGAGTAACCAGCCGACTGATAGCCACAGCACTAGGGCAGCAGCAGGGGGTGTAGCGGGTGTCCATAGTGCCAAAGCGACGGCAGCAGCTAAAAGATTGGCACGTAGCAGGCGGATTTTGTACTTGCTTTGCATGGTGACTTACTATTCGTCCTGAATGACCAGATGTATCTCATCAAGTAAAGTAATTGTAGGATAATAAATGTACGCGAGACATATTAGTGCCTTAATCGTCCCCAGTATAACGATGAAATGACGTAACATAAGCAAAACATGTAAAACGCGATACATGGTTAATTAAAAAATTAAAGTATCCTTCCGTACGGAGACACTATGAGCGCTTCAACACCGTTCCAAGACGAGGCCCATCAGCACTTAATTGCCGGGAATGTGCCCGCCTACATGCAGGCCTTGGGGCAAGCGGCGCGCCGTGCCGCCAGTGAACTGCGGCGGGCGGATACCGGGTTGAAAAACCGTGCGCTAATGGCTATGGCGCAGCGCTTGACCGAGGCGCGAGCCAAAATACTGGATGCCAACACCGAGGATTTACAGCGTGGCCGCGAGAACGGTTTGGAAAGCGCGCTGCTGGATCGCTTAGCTCTGAACGACGCGCGTATCGACGCCATGATTGAAGGGCTACAGCAGGTAGCGGGCTTGCCTGACCCGGTGGGCGAAATTGGCGATATGCGTTATCGGCCTAGCGGCATCCAAGTGGGCAAAATGCGCGTCCCGCTGGGCGTCATCGGGATTATTTACGAGTCGCGCCCAAATGTAACCCTGGAAGCCGCCAGCCTATGTTTGAAGTCGGGCAACGCCTGTATTTTGCGCGGCGGGTCGGAAGCCAGCCAGTCAAATGCCGCCATTAGCGCCTGTATCCAAACGGGGTTAGCTGATGTAGGCCTGCCAGCGGGTAGTGTGCAGGTAGTCGCCACCACTGATCGCGCGGCGGTGGGTGAAATGATTAGCATGCCGGAATATGTCGACGTGATTATCCCCCGCGGTGGAAAGTCGTTGATTGAGCGTATCAGCCGTGATGCCCGCGTACCGGTTATCAAACATCTCGACGGTGTTTGTCATGTGTATATCGATACCACCGCTGATCCCGCCAAAGCGCTAGCCATCGCCATCAATGCGAAAACTCATCGCTACGGCACCTGTAACACCATGGAAACGTTGCTGGTTGATGCGCCGATTGCTGACCTGCTGCTGCCGGAACTGGCCCGCGCTTATGCCGAACATGAAGTTGAACTGCGTGGCTGCCAGCGTACGCAGGCATTGTTGCCACAGGCGGCAGCTGCTGAAGAAGCCGATTGGTATGCCGAGTATTTGGCCCCCGTGCTGGCAATCAAAGTGGTCGATGGTATCGATGAAGCGATTGCCCATATTGAACAGTACGGCTCTCACCACACTGATGCGATTGTCACCCAGGATTATTCACTCGCACGCCGCTTTATGGCGGAAGTCGACTCCAGTTCGGTGATTGTGAATGCCTCTACCCGCTTTGCCGATGGTTTTGAGTACGGGCTTGGCGCTGAGATCGGAATTTCAACCGATAAGCTTCACGCCCGTGGGCCTGTCGGTTTGGAAGGGCTAACCACTCAGAAATACGTTGTATTTGGCGATGGCCAGGTGCGTGAATAGGGTGGTGGCATGAGTCAAACGGAGCAGCGTATCGGCATGTTGGGCGGCACCTTTGACCCTGTTCATCTGGGGCATTTGCGCAGCGCGGTAGAGTTGCATGAGGCGCTGTCGCTTGATCGGCTACATATGATACCGGCTCAACAGCCACCGCTACGTGGGCGACCCCAAGTCTCGGCGAAACAGAGATTGGCGTTATTAGAAGCGGGTATCGGTGCGACGCCTGGGCTGGTCGCCGATGACCGCGAGCTGCGCCGTGACGGCCCCTCTTATAGCGTCGATACACTGGCTGAGCTGCGTGGGGAAGTTGGCGAACAGGCCCGTCTGGTGATGGCGATTGGTTTTGATGCCTTCTTGCGGCTCGCCCAGTGGCACCAGCCGGAGCGCTTGTTTGAGTTTGCTCATCTAGTGGTGATTGCCAGACCGGGCTATGACGATCCGTTACCGGCATCATTAATGGAACTGGTAGCGCATCGCAGAGTCGATAGCGTAGACGCATTGATGCAGCGGCCTTGCGGCGGCTATCTGCCGTTGGAACTGCCATCACTGATGGCGATCTCGGCAACGTATATCCGCGAGCGTTTAGAGGCCGGGAAAAGCGTGCGCTATTTACTGCCAGAAGCCGTTGAATTGGCCATTACGCAGGACGGACTTTATCGACAACGCGAATAGCGCTGGCAGTCATCAAAGAAGCCGTTACAATGGCCGGCTTTATTGACCGATTAACCAATAAGGTTGTCTTTAGGAGTCATGCACATCGATACATTGAAAAATCTAGCGGTTGACGCGCTAGAAGAACTGAAAGCACGTGACATTACGCAGTTGGATGTTGCCAAATTAACCGAGGTCACCGACCTCATGCTGATTGCCAGTGGTACTTCGACCCGCCATGTGGCTGCCCTGGCGCAAAACGTCGTGGAAAAAGCCAAGGCTGCAGGGCTTGGCCCGCTGGGCGTTGAAGGTGGCGATAACGCCGATTGGGTACTGGTCGACCTGGGGGATGTCGTTGTCCACGTGATGATGCCCGAAGCACGCACCCTGTATGACTTAGAGCGGCTGTGGGCCGATCTACCCAGCGACTCGGGTGCCATTGGCGACTCTCTTGAGCGCTTCCAAGAGCGAGCCGGCATGTCATGAAGATCCGGCTGTTAGCGGTAGGAAGCAAAATGCCTGGCTGGGTAGAAGAGGGCGTCAATACTTACCGCAAGCGGCTGCCGAGAGATTTTAATCTCGAGATAGAAGAAATTGCCCTCGGTCAGCGTGGCAAAAATGCAGATATCGCGAAGGCGCGTGCCCAAGAGGCGCAGCGAATTCGCGACAAGTTGCGTGGCGACGAGTATCTAGTCGCGCTGGAAGTCAAAGGTAAGCCTTGGACCACCGAACAGTTAGCGCAAGAAGCCGATGCCTGGCGCATGGCCGGGCGAGATATTGTCCTGCTTGTGGGGGGGCCAGACGGTCTCGAGCCCTCACTCTCTGCGACGGCTGACAAAACCTGGTCGATCTCCCCGCTGACGCTGCCTCACCCGCTGGTGCGGATTATGCTGGCCGAGCAGCTCTACCGTGCCTGGACACTACTGGTAGGTCACCCTTATCACCGCTGACGGCTAACTGAGATGGTGAGCGATCACTGTTATGGCCTGCTGCGCCTTTTGTTTGATTTGATTGTTTGATTTGAGAGTCATCGTTACCATGCTCAAGCGCCCCAACACGCTAAAAAACTCCGAGCAAGAACTGCGTATTTTTCGTGTTAGAGCGCTACTCGCGGTGTTAGTAGTTTTTACGCTTGCAGGCTTGCTAACGAGTCGCTTGGTTTATTTGCAGATCGTCCAGCATGATATGTACAGCACGCGCTCCGAAAACAACCGGGTTCGCGTCGAGCCGCTGCCGCCGAACCGCGGTTTGATCTATGACCGTAACGGGGTGCTGCTGGCTGAAAACCGTCCCACCTACAACCTCACGCTGGTTCGCGAGCGTGTCGATAACCTAGATGAAACCCTAGCACTATTGGTCGACCTGCTTGAACTGCCTGAAGAGGAGATCGAGGCGTTCAATGTGCGTTCACGCCAACGCCAGCGTCCTTTCCAGCCAGCCCTCCTTACCAGTGACTTAAGCGAAGCACAAATTGCCCGTTTGGCGGTTAATCGTCATCGTCTGCCTGGAGTCGAAATAGAGGCTCAGCCGCTGCGCTACTATCCCGATGCCGAAATCATGGCACACACACTGGGCTACGTTGGGCGGATTAACGCCGAAGAGATGGAAACCCTGGACGCGGGTCGCTACGCAGGGACTCATTTTATCGGTAAGACGGGGGTTGAGCGTTTTTACGAAGAGGAGCTGCACGGTCAGGCAGGCTTGCGCAAAGTTGAGACAAACGCTCGCGGGCGAGTCTTGCGGGAGCTTGGGCGAACCGATCCGGTGCCTGGTAAGAACCTAACCCTAACCCTGGATAAGTCGCTGCAAACACTGGCTTACGAATTGCTGGATGGTCGTCGTGGCTCCATTGTGGCTATCGTGCCGGGCACTGGTGAGATCCTCGCCATGGTATCGACACCGGGTTTTGACAGTAACCAGTTTGTCACCGGTATTGATGTTGCGTCTTATCGCGCTTTGCAGCAAGACCTTGATCTCCCTCTGTTTAACCGCGCGACTCGCGGTCACTATCCTCCCGGCTCTACGATTAAGCCCTTTCTAGCGCTCGCGGGTTTGGTGGAAGGGGTAATCACTCCAGACAGCACCATAAACGACCCTGGTTACTACCAATTGCCTAATGATTCCCGACGCTATCGCAACTGGCTGCGTTGGGGGCACGGGCGGGTCGATTTAGAACGAGCTTTAGCGGTATCTAATAACACCTATTTTTATACCCTTGCGCACGATTTAGGCATTGATGACTTACATGATCAAATGAGTAATTTTGGCTTTGGCCGGCGTGTAGCCCATGACGTTCAGGGAGAGAGTGGTGCTTTGATGCCTTCGCGAGATTGGAAGCGTGGCCGCTTTAACCAGCCCTGGTATCCCGGGGAAACCCTCTCGGTGGGGATTGGACAAGGCTATTGGCAGGTAACACCTCTCCAGCTAGCCAGTGCTACGGCAACGCTGGCCAATCGGGGCCATTGGGTGAAACCAAGGCTGGCCCGACAGATTGGTGATACCCCTGTGCCGCGTGATCTGCCGGATACGTTAGATGATATTGTGCTCGCCAATGATAGCTGGTGGGATCGTGTATTCAGCGGCATGGAAAAGGTGGTTAGTGGCACGGAAGGCACTGCCCGGCGAACCGGTGTGGGCCTTGAGTACCGCATGGGCGGCAAATCAGGCACCGCACAAGTATTTTCGCTGGGGCAGGATCAGCGCTACAACGCCGATGAGCTGGCCGAACGACTGCGCGACCACGCTCTGTTTGTGGCCTTTGCGCCGTTGGATGACCCCCAGATTGCCGTCTCGGTTATTGTTGAGAATGCCGGTGGTGGCAGTACCCACGCAGCGCATCTGGCCCGTGCAATGACCGATGCCTGGTTACTTGAGGATGAGGCCCCCGACGTAGAGGAAGTGCGTGAAGTGTTGGAAGAAGATGATGCCAATGTGGAGGGAAACTAAGCCATGCCTTGGCATTATATAGCCCGTTCGATGCGTGGCCATCCTGTTCGCCCGCCTGAGAGTGGTATCGCCCGGCGGAAAAGTATCTGGGAGCGAATCCATCTCGACCCTTGGCTGCTAGGTTTGCTATTGCTGCTGATGGGGAGCGGTTTAATCGTTCTTTACAGCGCTTCCGGACAATCTATTGATGCAGTGATTGGCCAAGGCGTGCGTTTTCTTATCGCGCTGGTAGGCATGGTAATTATTGCCCAGTTCTCGCCCTCAACCTTTTTGCGCTTTGCTCCATTGGCCTATTGTGTTGGCGTAGCCATGCTGATTGCCGTTGATGTAGTGGGTGATGTGGGCATGGGGGCGAAGCGCTGGCTAGTGATTCCTGGTGTGATACGTTTTCAGCCATCGGAAATGATGAAGTTAGCTGCCCCGTTAATGGTTGCTGCCTATCTAAATCGCTGCGAACTACCGCCCCGCCTGCGCGATATTGTCGTGTGTGGGGTCATTATTGGCGTGCCTGTGGTACTAACCGCGATCCAACCCGATTTGGGTACTTCGCTGCTGGTATCTAGCGCGGCCCTGATTGTCGTGCTACTGGCGGGCTTGTCGTGGCGTTTGATTGGATTTATTACCGCGCTGGGGGCTGCCGCAGTGCCGCTGCTCTGGATGAATATGCATAACTACCAGCGTCAGCGGGTATTGACGTTTCTCAACCCTGAAAGCGATCCGTTGGGGGCAGGCTGGAATATTATTCAGTCGACCACGGCCATAGGTAGTGGCGGGCTATGGGGCAAGGGGTGGCTGCAGGGTACCCAGTCCCAACTAGAGTTTTTACCTGAGCGACACACCGATTTCATCATTGCCGTCCTGGGCGAGGAGTTTGGTTTGGTGGGTATGCTTGTGCTGCTGTTCCTATATCTATTGATTGTCAGCCGAGGTTTGTGGATGGCTAGCTCCGCGCAGGATACCTTTGGGCGTTTGGTGGCAGGCAGTATCATTTTAACTTTTTTTATCTACGTGTTCGTCAATATGGGCATGGTGAGTGGCATTTTGCCCGTGGTGGGGGTGCCGCTGCCATTGGTTAGTTATGGCGGCACCTCTAGCGTGACCTTGTTAGCGGGTTTCGGTATTCTCATGTCGATACATGCGCATCGTCGGTTACTGTCGCGCTAGCGACGCTGTCTGCTTTAGACGCTAATGTTGCTCGGTAATGGATAATTCAGGATTGAATAGCTCAGGAGTGGAGAGCCAATGAACAAGGTTCAAGGGAAGACGAGCAGCTATGTGTTGGCCGCGCTGATGTGCTGGGTGACCCCCATGGCGTTTGCTGATCAGCCTTCACCGCAGGCTCAGTTTGAGACTCCTCACCACTTTGCTCCCCAGCAAAATGCTGACAGCCAAGCGCTGGTGGAAGAGCTGGTCGAGCAAGGGTTGCCGCAAGACTGGTTGGCAGAAGCACTGGGTCAGGCGAGCTATACCCAAAGCGTATTAGATGCCATGGAAGGAGCTGCTGAGCGGCGTCTGAAGTGGTACGAATATCGTGCTATTTTTCTGACCCAGCAGCGCATTGAAGAGGGCGTGGAGTTCATCGATGCTCATGCCGACGCCTTGGCGCGCGCGGAAAGCACCTATGGTGTGCCCGCTGAAATCATTACCGCTATTGTTGGCGTTGAAACTTACTATGGTCGCCATAAAGGCCAGCATCGCGTGCTGGATTCGCTAGCCACACTGGCGTTTCATCATCCGGCAAGGGGGGCTTTTTTTCGCGGTGAGCTAGCGGCCTTTTTACGTATTGCCTACGAACAGCAGGTCGACCCTACCGAGTTGCGCGGTTCCTATGCCGGTGCGATGGGTTACCCGCAGTTTATTCCCACCAGTTATCAAGCCTATGCCGTGGATTTTGATGGCGATGGACGACGTGATCTTTGGGAGAACCCGGTTGATGCGATTGGCAGCGTCGCGAATTACTTTGCCGAGCATAACTGGAAGCCGGGAGCTGATATCTACCACCAGGCCACTGGGCCAGACGTAATGCCCGTAGAGTTACTCCAGGAACTCTCATTTAACCAAACCTCACCTCCTGCGGTGAGCATTGCTCAGTTGGCCACTCATGGGATTGAGCCCAGCGAGCCACTTGATGATAATTTGCCAGTGGTGCCGTTGGCGCTTGAGTTCGCCAATGGAGAGACCCGTTACCGGTTTGGCGAGTATAATTTTTACGTGATTACCCGCTACAACCATAGTCACCTCTATGCCATGGCCGTAGCCGAGTTGGCAGAAGCGATTGCTGAGCTGCACGAGGATGAGGGATGAAGAGCAAATTGAGGATTAGCCAGCGGGCGGTTGGCGCGATTGCCTTACTGGCGCTGGTCAGCGGCTGTGCCAGCAATGACACTCAGCGGGTAGATGCCTCCGGTTCCGCGAATCAAGCGGCGGCTCCGGCTTCAACGGCGGCCAACACTAGTGGTGGCCGCTATGCCATGAGTGGTGATGCCTATCCGCTCGAGCCGCCGGATGTTACCAAGGTGCCTGATGCAGAGCCCCGCATCGAGCAGCCTTCCAGAGCGGGCAACCGCTCTAGCTATGAAGTGTGGGGGAAAACCTATCAAGTGCTGCCTGATGCAACGGGTTATGAGAAACGTGGTACGGCCTCCTGGTATGGCGAAAAATTCCATGGCTACGCGACCTCAAACGGTGAAATCTACGACATGTATAAGATGTCGGCGGCACACCGTTCGCTGCCTCTACCCACCTTTGCGCGAGTCACAAACCTGGATAATGGGCGATCGGTCATTGTCCGAGTGAACGACCGTGGCCCCTTCCACAGTGACCGTGAGATCGATCTCTCCTACGCGGCAGCCGCCCGGCTAGGCTTCCTCGACAATGGTACCGGTTCCGTGAAAGTGGAAGCGATCAACCCTGAGCAGTGGCTAGCCGAGCACGGCAAGGGCGGTGGCGGCGCTTCCCCCCAGCCTCGCGTAGCCGAGGCACAGCGGGTTGCTGCAAATGCTTCTTCTATGCCCGTTCCGCCGGCGGCGTCTGCTGCATCTGCGGCTGATCCTTCACCACAGACACAAACAGCGCAGCCGCCAAACGAAGGGGAAGCTGGCGACGCAGTGTATCTGCAGATCGCGGCACTGGGTAATCCGGAAGGCGCTCAGCAGTTGCAGCAGCGTTTACAAGGTGAGCAGCCCCATGCGGTGCGTATTATGAACGACGCTGACGTTTATCGTGTTCAAGTGGGGCCCATCGCTCCGAGCCAAGAACCTCAAGCGCGAGAAACACTGCGCCAAGCAGGGTTCCCCCAGGTCTTTGTTGTGCGATAATTCACCCCCTGTTTATTTCCGGTGGCGCGCCTTACGCGCCGCCGTTTTTTAAAATAAGCTTTTCAAGTAAGCTTTCAAGTAAGTGAGACTGACGTTATGAACGTGTTTACATCCATTGGTCGCTCTGCACGCCTGTGCCTCTTCGCTGCCATGGCGACGGTTGCTGTGCCTGCCAGTGCCCAGCCAACGCCTCAGCCGGTAATTCCGCAGCCGCAAACCATTATCCCTTCAGCCCCTCAGTTAGCGGCAAGTTCGTGGATTCTGATGGATGCTAACAGTGGCCGTATCTTGGCCGAGCATAACTCCGATGAGCGTCTGCCACCGGCAAGTTTAACCAAGCTGATGACCGCCTATTTGGTAGAGCGTGAGCTCAATCGTGGCACCATTAAGCTCACTGATATGGTTAATATTAGCGAGAATGCCTGGCGCACCGGCGGCTCGAAAATGTTTATTGAGGTGGGTGATCAGGTTTCGGTGGATGATTTACTCCACGGTATCATCATTGTGTCGGGCAACGATGCCAGTGTCGCCATGGCAGAGCATTTGGCGGGTGGTGAGGTGCCCTTTGCCGATCTGATGAATCAGCATGCCACGCGGTTGGGCATGAATAACACCAACTTCCAGAACGCCACTGGCTTGCCCGCCGACAATCACTACTCAACGGCCCATGACTTGGCGCGTTTATCCCGGCACATTATTAATGATTACCCTGATCACTACGAAATCTACTCCCATCGTACGTTCTCCTATGGCGGTATTGATCAGCCCAACCGCAACCGTTTGCTGTGGCGTGACCCTTCGGTGGATGGCCTGAAAACCGGCTGGACAACGGAGGCGGGGTTCTGTCTGGTGTCTTCAGCTAAGCGTGACGATATGCGCTTGATTTCCGTAGTGATGGGCACCAACTCTGATGAAGCGCGCGCTCAAGAAACCCAAAAGCTACTCAGCTACGGTTTCCGCTTTTTCGAAACCATGAAGCTCTATGAGCGCGGTGCCGTATTGGCAACGCCGCGGGTTTGGGGCGGCGATATCAATGAGCTGCGTGTTGGCGTCGATGAAGAAGTCTTTATGACCCTGCCACGCAACCGCAACGAAGAGCTGCGTGCGCGCCTAAACCTCAATCCAGACCTACAGGCACCGATTGCCATTGGCGACGAGGTTGGTACGCTGGAAGTGCATTTAGGTGATGAAGTGGTCGGTGAGCGCCGCTTAGTGGCGCTGGAAAACATCGAAGAGGGTGGTCTCTTTAAGCGCTTGTTCGATCAGGTGCAGCGCTTCTTTAGTAATCTGATTAGTAATTTTACGGATTGATTATAGACTTACAGCCTGTAGGTTGATGGGTTCTAGCGTATATCTGTGATGAACCCAGTCTTTGTGAAAATCAGTCTTTACGAAATAGGTTTGTTATGAAAAAAGGTGCTCCGGGACTTCGTGATTTGCGCCAACCGGCGGCTCAGGAGCCGCCTAAAATCACTTTCCCATGTGATTACTCGTTAAAAGTCGTCGGCGATGCGGCCGAAGATTTTCCTGCCTGTGTGTGCCAAGTGATTGTGCGCCATGACCCCGACTTCGATGCAACGGCAATGCAGGTGGTCGATAGCCGCAATGGCCGTTTTCAATCGGTACGTGTGGTGATTAGAGCGACCGGAGAGCAGCATATTAAAGAGTTGTTCGACGACCTCAAGGCTACTGGCCGTGTGCATATGGTGGTGTAACCGTGGAAAACGCCGTGCCGATTGAGTTGCACGATTTGGGTCACCAGGCCTACCTGCCAGTGTGGGAAGCTATGCGCACGCTAACCGATACACGGGATGCGCAAACCCCTGATCAGTTCTGGTTGGTCGAGCATGACCCGGTGTTTACCCAAGGACAGGCTGGCAAGCCCGAACACCTGCTGCTGCCCGGCGATATTCCGGTGGTGCACGTTGATCGGGGGGGGCAAGTCACTTATCACGGGCCAGGGCAGGTGGTGCTGTACCCGCTGCTGGATGTACGGCGGGGAAAAATTGGCGTGCGCGATTTAGTCACTGCATTGGAGAATGCCGTAATTGACGTCTTGAGCCACTATGGCGTGAGCGCCCGAGCTCGGCCCGATGCTCCAGGGGTTTATGTGATGACAGAAGCGGGTGAGGCGAAGATTGCCTCACTTGGCCTGCGTATTCGTCGGGGGGCGAGCTTTCACGGCGTGGCGTTGAATGTAGACGGTGACCTGACGCCTTTTTTGCGCATTAACCCCTGCGGCTATGCAGGTATGCCCATGGCGAAGTTGGCTGACCTCGTCTCGTTATCAGGTGATCATCGGGTGGGTGAGCAGCTGGCCGAGGCGCTGGCTAAACGGCTAAACCGCGAATTGGTCAGTGTCGAGAACACGCCACTGTAAAAATTGGGTCACCGTTATTAAAAAAACGGTTCAAAAAACGAGGCTTATAAAGCGGGTCTTAAAACCCGCTCCATACATAGTAGCAAGCCCCGTAGAACGCTTAATTTAAGCCTATCCTACGTTGAGCGCTGGAATAATATTGGGGTTTGCTTCTTGCTCCTGACCGGGAATCGCGGCAGGTGAGGCGAGCCCCAGGTTGTTTTTCTCAAACACGCGATCAGCGCGGTAGCTTGAACGTACCAGCGGGCCAGAGGGCACTTCCATAAAGCCTTTTTCCAGGCCAATCACGCGGTAGCGATCAAACTCTTCAGGCGTTACCCAGCGCTCCACCGACAGGTGATTTTTGGTCGGGCGAAGGTACTGGCCAAGCGTGACAATATCGACGCCGATCTCACGTAAATCATCAAACGTTTGCAAAATCTCTTCGTCGGTTTCACCCAAGCCCAGCATCAGGCTGGTTTTGGTGATGATATCTGGGCGGTAGCGCTTGGCATGAGCAAGGACATCGAGGGTTTTGCGGTAACCTGCCCGCCGGTCACGCACTCGGCCTGTCAGGCGTTCCACGGTCTCCACATTTTGGGCAAATACCTGTAGGCCTGAATCGACGACGCGTTCGATAGCGGCAAGGTCACCATCAAAGTCGGGCGTCAAGGCTTCGACTACCACCTCGGGTGTGCGCGCTTTGATCGCGCGAATGCAGTTGGCGTAGTGGGTTGCGCCGCCATCGTCGAGGTCGTCACGGTCCACTGAAGTCAGTACGATATAACGCAGCCCCATGAGCTCTACAGATTTAGCCGTATTTTCAGGCTCTTCGTGGTCAAGCCAGCCCTGGGGGTTGCCGGTGTCTACTGCGCAGAACCGACAGGCGCGGGTACATACCGAGCCCATCAGCATGATAGTGGCCGTGCCGTTGCTCCAGCACTCGCCCATATTGGGGCAGTGGGATTCAGCGCAAACAGTGCTTAATCGGTGGGTCGCGACGTTTTTCTTGACCGCTTCAAAACGCTCGCCACCTGGAATCTGTGCTCGCAGCCACTTGGGTTTGCGCTCAAGCTCAACAGAAGGGGCCTCTGGCTGCGCTTTACGCTGCTTCATGCCATCCTTGATCACCGACATGCCATGTTCATTACGGTATTTTTCACCGCTGGACACGCGCTGCGAGGGGTTATTGCTCATAGTGACAGAGCCTCTCTTCTGTGCGGTAGGCCGAAGGCGTAAAAAAGGTTTAACCCTGTTCCAAGCCTGCCTATTGATACCTGGTTAATACGAAGTTTGCTCAATATTTTATCGCGCTAATGATGGCTAATGTAACATATCTCGCTGCCAACAAGACACCGTAAGCCATCACTCGCCTTCAGGAGGGAAGTATCGGCAAACAGGCTACCCCATGGCTGGGTAAGGGGCTGGCGGGCGCCTGAAAGTGACGGCGATAGTCGGGTAAGTGTTCACGGATGAAACTCAAAAATAGCTCGGCGACCGGAGTGGGTAAGCGCTCCCGCGTATAGACCGTGCACCAAGAGCGGTGGATGGGAAAGTCGGGCAACCCCAGCTCAAACAGTAACCCCTGCTCAAGCTCCAGCTGCACCGCCAAACGCGGCAGCACGGCAACACCTAAGTGAGCCATGACGCCCCCTTTAATCGCTTCATTGGTACCTAACTCAATACAGTGGGGAAGCGCGACCTGCTGACTGGCCGCCATCTGCTCAAAAGCGTTGCGTACGCCGGAACCGGGTTCGCGCATTAGCACGTAATGGCGCGCAAAGTCTGCTAAGGAGGGTTGCGGCATCGAAAGTAGCGGATGCTCGGGCCAGACGACGGCGATCAGTTCGTTATCAATAATCGGCATCACTACCAAGCGATCGTCTTCAGGCACCATGGCCATGATAACCAAGTCGTCCTGCTGCTCAGCCAATCGATCGAGTGCCTGGCAGCGATTGCATACCTTTAAGCGGACATGTACTTCGGGATAGTGAGCACGGAAGCGGGCAAGTAAATAAGGCACCACATATTGGGCTGAGGAAACCGCTGCGATGTTGAGTTCGCCGCTTATTTTGCCGTTAATATCCGATAGGTTCATTTCCAGCCGTGACAGTTGGCCAAAAATTTCGCGCGCTGAGTGGGCGAGGGTATCGGCGGCGGGAAGCGTGTGAAGCGTTTTACCCGCATAATTAAACAGAGGCTGACCCAGTGCCAACTCAAGCTGCCGTATTTGCGCGCTGACTGCTGGCTGGGTCAGTCCCAGTTGCTCAGCTGCACGAGAGTAGGAGCGCTGCCGATGCACCGCCTGGAAGACCTGGAGTTGCCGAAATGTTAGGCGATTGAGCAGATTGGGGGATGACATAAAAACCTCGTAGTGAGCACCCTTTAACTAATATCAAAATCAGGCTTCATCGCCAGGGCAAAGCATGCTAACACTGAATCTTTTAGACTGCCTAAACAGGACTTCATTAGTCACATAAGGCGTAATTGCCAGGGTTAAAGATCGACGCCGTGCGCATAGTGGCCTAGACTATATTGCATTGCAGCATCATTGCTTTCGGGTCTGATGCCTGTGCATCAACCCAACGGGAGACCCTATGAACTTTCTTGCTAACCCACTCGCCAAGACTATGTTTCCTGCTAACGCTTTCACTAGCGCATGGTTGAAGCAACAAAATGATTCCACAGCCATACCTGGAAGTGAGGCGATCGCTTCATTATTCGATCCTTTCGGGTTTGGGCGTGCAGCCTTTGGTTACTGGCGCGATAGCATGGAGCGCAGCGTTCTCTATCTGGACGTTATGCGCGAACGCGGTAATCAGTACCTCGAGCATATGGAGCAAACCAAGCCCAATGTGTTGGGGTTCGATACCGAAGTGCTGATGGATGGTCGGACGCTGCCGCGGCCAACCAACTACGAACTGTTGCGTGTGTTGCCCCACGAAGGGACAGAAATTGATCTGCAAAAGCGCCCGTTTGTAGTGGTTGACCCACGTGCGGGGCATGGGCCAGGGATTGGAGGGTTTAAGCCGGACAGTGAGTTGGGCGTGGCGCTTAAAGCGGGGCACCCCTGCTACTTTATTGGTTTTTTGCCGTTTCCTGAGCCAGGCCAAACCGTTGAGGATGTGGTCGAGTCGGAGATCGCTTTTTTGCGCCATGTGATTGAGCTGCATCCCGAAACGACTGAAAAACCGATGGTGGTGGGCAATTGCCAGGCGGGCTGGCAGATCATGATGGCGGCTGCCTTGGAGCCTGACGTTTTTGGCCCTATCCTGATTGCTGGCGCGCCACTCTCCTACTGGGCTGGTGAACACGGCAAAGCCCCCATGCGCTATACCGGCGGGATGGCGGGAGGCAGCTGGATTACGGCACTCACCAGTGATATTGGCGACGGCCTGTTTGACGGGGCGTGGCTGGTGCAGAACTTCGAGCGCCTCAACCCGGCTAATACCTACTGGAAAAAGCAGTATCACCTTTACGACAATATCGATACCGAAGCGGGCCGATACCTCGATTTTGAGCGTTGGTGGGGTGGTCACGTCGTATTAGGCGGTGAAGAGATTCAGTATATCGTCGATAATCTATTTGTCGGTAATCGGCTCTCTACCGCGCAGCTGGTCACCCATGATGGCCGCCGAATCGACCTGCGTAATGTGCGTTCGCCGGTGGTTGTGTTCTGTTCGCGTGGGGATGACATTACTCCGCCGCCTCAAGCATTGGGGTGGATTCGTGATTTATATGCAAACACCGATGACATCATTGCCAATGAGCAAACCATCGTCTATTGCCAGCATGATACGACCGGCCATCTAGGTATATTTGTTTCGGGCAGCGTATCGCGCAAAGAGCATACCGAATTCACCGCCAATATGGATTACATCGACGTACTGCCGCCTGGGCTGTACGAAACCTCCATATCTCCGGCAGAGAAGGGTGAAGACGCTGAGCTGTTCGAGCGGGATTATCTGCTCGAATTTATGCCGCGTAACTTTGAAGAGTTAGACCAGGCAGTAATGCACAAGCCGGAGGATGATCGTCGTTTTGCCACCGTGGCGCGGATCTCAGAAATCAATTTGGGGATGTATCGGCTCTTTTTGCAGCCGTGGCTAAAAGCCATCATGACACCGGAGGCTGCCCGCTTGATCCGTCGTATGCACCCTATCCGTTTGGGCTACAAACTGCTTTCTGATCGTAATCCACTTTCGGTGCCGCTACCGGTAATGGCGGAAGCAGTGCGCAAAAATCGTCACCCAGTATCAAAAGATAATCTGTTCAAAACGCTTGAAACCATGGGGTCTGATCAACTGGTCGCCAGCCTCAATGCGATGCGCGATTTGCGGGATAGCAGCACCGAAAAAATGTTTATGGATATCTACGGCCAGCCGCTATTGCAGGCTGCTGTCGGTCTGTATGGCGATGCCCATGTACACCGCCGCCGTCCAGGGGCAGAGCCCGAGCACCGTCGCTTTATTGAGCAGCGTCAGGAAGAGCTGCGAGAGAAAATTGCTAAGGGCAGTGCCCATGAAGCGGTTATGCGCTCGCTTATCTATGTGCTCGGTGGCGCCCCAGCTACAGATGAGCGTAACTTTAAGCGGCTACGCGCCTCCCGTGCGGAGCTTGAGCCTGGTATCGAACTGAGTGATTTTAAAAACTTGGTGCGCGAGCAGTTCTTTATCTTGAAGCTGGATCGTGAGCAGGCGTTGAATTCGCTGCCTACTTTGCTAGCAGGTAGCAGCAACGATGATGTCGATGGCTATATTAGCCACCTTGAGCATGTCTTTGCCGCCAGCGGCGATCTTTCAGAGCATGCTGCTGAGCGCTTTGCTCAAATTAAAGTGTTGTTTGATAAGGCGAGACCCCGCAAATCGGTAGCGAATAAGCCAGCTGCGAGCAAGCCGACGGCCAGCAAAGCGGCTTCGACAACTAAGCCTGCCGCTAAGCCCAAAGCTGCTACTGCTAAGCTGGCCGAAACGCAAACGACTTCGTCTGCGCCAGTGGCCAAGGAGCAGCCCGTGGTGAATGAGGAGTCTGTGGTTAAGGAGTCATCGTCTAAATCTGCTGCGACTAGCGAGTCGGCCAGTGAGCCGGCGGCTAAACCCACCAGCACTACCAGACATAAAAAGACGCCGCCTAAACGCTAAATCAGTACATTAGCTCATTGCGCCCCCGCCTATTTGGTGGGGGCGCTTTGTTTGCCTTATTACCTTTTGGGTTGCTGTAATGTCGGTGGCAGTCTAGTGTCTAGCTACTATTTGTCTGAAATATAACCCTGGTTGTCTAAAGTCTATGGATTCTCCCTACGGCTTGGTTGCCACTGGCGCTTAGCTAAGGGCTGGGGTAGGGTAGGCGCATTTTTTCATCCGTATCTTTTTTAACGGGCAGTTTCAGCCCGTCGATACGGCACCGAATTCAGAGCACGCGCTAGACAGTCCGTGCATTAGGAAAGTGGAGCACTATGGGCAAGTCACTGGTCATCGTCGAGTCGCCAGCGAAAGCGAAGACGATTAACAAATATCTCGGCAACGATTTCATCGTGAAGTCGAGCGTGGGCCACATTCGTGACCTGCCGACCAGCGGCTCAGGTAAGGCAGCCTCCGACCCCAAGGAGCGCGCGCGCCAGGCCGCAGCGACACGCAAGATGTCGGCGGAAGAGAAAGTAGAATATAAAAAACGTAAAAGCCAAGATCAGCTGATTCGGCGGATGGGGATTGACCCCAACAACGGCTGGGAAGCCCGCTATGAGGTGCTGCCCGGAAAAGAGAAAGTCGTTGCCGAGCTAAAGAAGCTGGCTGAGAAGGCTGACGCTGTCTACCTCGCAACGGATTTGGATCGCGAAGGGGAAGCCATTGCTTGGCACCTGCGCGAAACCATCGGTGGCGATGACAGCCGCTACAAGCGCGTGGTGTTCAACGAAATCACCAAAAACGCGATTCAAGACGCTTTCAAGGCGCCTGGCGCGCTCAATATCCCCCGGGTAGAGGCGCAGCAGGCAAGGCGTTTCCTGGATCGCGTTGTGGGCTTTATGCTTTCGCCTCTACTGTGGGCGAAAGTAGCGCGCGGGCTGTCGGCTGGCCGCGTACAGTCAGTCGCGGTACGTCTAATTGTTGAGCGCGAGCGCGAAATCCGTGCCTTTATTCCTGAAGAGTTTTGGGATGTGCACGCGGATTTGGCCTCTCCTGAGGGTGAACTGGTGCGTTTTGCCCTGGTTCGTCAGGATGGCAAGGCCTTTAAGCCTACCTCCGAAAAAGACACTCTGGCGCGTATTGAGCAGCTTAGAAAAGCCAAGCTGGCGATTACCTCACGGGAAGACAAACCCACCAGTTCAAAGCCCACGGCACCCTTTATTACCTCTACGCTGCAGCAAGCGGCGAGTGGCCGGTTAGGTTTTTCTGTGAAGAAAACCATGACCATGGCTCAGCGCCTCTATGAGGCGGGTTACATCACCTATATGCGTACCGACTCCACCAACTTATCGAAAGATGCGGTTGAGGGTGTGCGTAGCTATATCGGTGAAGAGTTCGGCGAACGCTACCTGCCAGAAGCACCTAATCGTTATAGCAGCAAAGAGAGTGCTCAAGAGGCCCATGAGGCGATTCGCCCTTCCAGTGTCGAGCGTAAGGCTTCCGATCTGGCCGGAATGGAGCGGGATGCCGAGCGTCTCTACGAGCTGATCTGGCGTCAATTTGTGGCCTGCCAAATGACCCCTGCAGAGTACCTTTCAAGCACGCTGAGTGTTGAAGTCGATGGCTACGAGCTACGTGCCAAAGGACGTGTACTGAAGTTTGATGGTTATACCCGGGTGATGAAGCCTAGTGGTAAAAATGAAGATCAGAGCTTACCGGACTTGCCAAAAGGTACGCCTATGGCACTGGAAGCGCTCGATCCTCAGCAGCACTTTACCAAGCCAGCACCACGCTACACCGAAGCAAGCCTGGTCAAAGAGCTTGAAAAGCAGGGCATTGGCCGACCGTCAACCTACGCTTCAATCATCTCAACGATCCAGGATCGCGGCTATGTGAAGCTGGAAAACCGTCGTTTCTATGCCGAAAAGCTGGGCGATATCGTCACCGAGCGGTTGAAAGAGTCCTTCCCTGATTTGATGGACTTCTCGTTCACTGCCCGCATGGAAGATAGTCTGGATGAGGTCGCTGAAGGCGAACGCAACTGGCAGGCGCTGCTGGATGCCTTCTACGAAGAATTCCGTGAAGAGCTGGCCAAGGCTGAGAGCGAAGATGGCATGCGCCCCAATCAGCCGGTGCCAACGGATATCGACTGCCCAAGCTGTGGTCGTCATATGCAAATTCGTACCGCTTCCACCGGGGTTTTCCTGGGTTGTAGTGGCTACAATTTGCCGCCCAAAGAGCGTTGTAAAACCACCATTGACCTGATTCCTGGTGAAGAGGCGGTGGCCGAAGACGCGGGAGAAGAGGCCGAAACCAATGCGCTGCGTGCCAAGCGTCGCTGCCCCAAGTGTGGCACGGCGATGGACAACTACCTAATCGATGAAACGCGTAAGCTGCACATCTGTGGTAACAGCCCCGATTGTGACGGCTACGAAGTTGAAGGCGGCAAATTCAAGATCAAAGGCTACGACGGCCCGATCATCGAGTGCGATAAGTGCGGCTCTGAGATGCAGTTGAAGTCAGGCCGCTTTGGCAAGTATTTTGGCTGTACCAATAGCGAATGTAAAAACACCCGTAAGCTATTGAAAAGCGGCGAAGTGGCGCCGCCAAAAATGGACCCGATCCCGATGCCGGAACTGGCTTGCCAAAAAGTTGACGACCATTACGTGCTGCGTGATGGCGCAAGCGGGCTGTTTTTGGCTGCCAGCAAGTTCCCTAAAAATCGTGAAACACGGCCGCCGCTGGTGAAAGAGTTGAAAGCGCACGCCGATGAGCTGCCCGAAAAGTATCACTTCATTCTTAAAGCGCCGAGTGAAGATCCGGATGGTCGCCCGGCGCAAATCCGCTACTCGCGGAAGAGCAAAGAGCAGTACGTGATGACCGACGAGGAGGGCAAGGCCACAGGCTGGAAAGCCATGTTTGATGCCGGTAAATGGCACGTGGAGGACAAACGCAAGTGAATGCACGGTCACGAACCAACCAGCTGCTCTATCAGGCGGAGCTATTAGTCACCTTGCCCGCGGGAAGTGATGAGCATGCTTCTGCGCGGCAGATGGCGTTGGAAGAGAGTGCGCTGGCGCTTTTTGAGCTGGCGCTTGAGTCGTTACTGCGCGAAGTTACTGAACACGCTCGGCTGTCGGAGCATCGCTGGACTGTATTGCTGGCCCAGGATGGCCCTGCCTTGGCCGAGCTGCAACGTCTGCGCGACTTGAAAGCCCAGCCGGAAAGCTGGTTGAACTGGTTGGAGGGGCAACTTGAGCGCCTACATAGTGACGAAGGTGCTGCGCGGCGCGAAACTCACAACCCCGCTATGATTGCCGTGAGTAATCAGGCCGGTTTGCGCCAGCAGTTACTGGATAATCTTCAGGCGGCCAAGCGTGAAATAGGCGCGCTGCGCGAAACCAGCCTGGAGTGGTAGTGTTTATTGTTATGCATCGCTCAAGTCGTTAAGAAAGGAGATCATGATGCGCTATAACCAGGTGAAAGATTTAATCGAATGGGCGGCGGGTTTTCATGCCCGGATGGCGCGACAGTATAGCGAAGCCGCTGAGGATGCTGAGAATCAGCGCTTAGAGATGGCGTTTAATTACTTGGCCAGCCGTGAGCTAAAAATGAAAACGGGGCTTGAAGATCTCTTCCACGATGGCTCTGACCATTCAGAAGTGCTGGAGTTATGGTTCGATGATTCCAGCGATTTCCCCCAGCCGCCTGAGTTGGATCGCTTGTCGGAACAAACCATCACCGGCTCGCTAGAGGATGCGATGAGAACTGCCACATCGTCGCATCAGCGCCTTCAAGCGCTCTACGAGCATCGCGCGGCACGAGCGAAAATTGAGCCTGAAGAGGAGTTTTTCAATGCCCTGGCTCAAGGACATAATTCCGAGATACGCAATATAATGGCGAGTATGGAAGAGTTTCAGGGCGTTTGATGGGGTCTCTACTAGTGGATTATCGGTTACTGCTCTTCGGGGCGTCAGTCGTGTACATGACGAAATTGCTAACGGCGAATGTGGGAATAGGGTATAACAGCCACCAGATGCGCCGAGTCGGTCAATCGCGGGCTAACTTGTTTCGAGAGCTGTCATGTTTTTAGTTAATCGCCGTCGATTTTTAGCCATGGTGTTGAGCTTGCCAGCCGTGGCCAGTGCTGCTGTTACTGCGCCCAGTCAGGATACCGCCACCGATCTCGTAGAAACGATACTGAGTCGCGCTCATGTGCCGCGTCATAGCAACGAACTGTGGGTGCTGGTAGACGACAAAGAGGCCACCCTTAGCGTGTTTCGGGGTAACGCGCTGCTGGAGCGGTTTGCGCCCATATCACTTGGCCGTGCTGGGGCTAAAACCCAACGGGTTCGCGGCGATAATGTGACTCCCATGGGGGAGTTTCATGTCAACCGTTTTAATTACGAAAGCCAGTGGCGTACCTTCATAGGCATTGATTACCCAACCCCAGCGCACGCTAGAATGGCGCTGGAAAAAGGGATTTATTCCCAAGCTGATTATGATGACTACTTCGACTACTATCGACGTTACGGTCGCCCCCCGCAAGATACCGCACTGGGTGGGGCGATTGGAATTCATGGCCTGGGTAGCGCAGACCCCGATATTCATGGGCGCTATCACTGGACTCAGGGGTGTGTTGCCGTTACCAACGATCAAATCGATCGCCTGGCAGCGCTAGTGGGTGTTGGCACTCGGGTAGTGATCCGTTAAGCTAACGCCGTTGATGGAAGTTCGAGGTTTTAAACAAGTGGCTATAGACAACCGCTGTGGTCTATTATAAAACAGCGTTTGACTTGCGTGCTTTGCAGCACAAGTCACTGAAAAGAACCTGCACCGCAGGTAGACAAATTTAAGCTAAGAACTTATTCTAATTTAAGTGACTAGCCTTACCTTTGTCATACCCTTAACGTAGTACCCAAGGACGACTCAAGGAGAACATTATGACTCTGAAAACTACTCTGAAGATGACTGCTGCTGCCGCTTCTCTGGCAATTCTTGCTGGTTGTGCTTCTACCAGCGCGCTGGAAGAAGTTCGCATGACTGCAGAATCTGCACAGGCTGACGCTGCAGAAGCACGCAGCATGGCTTCACAAGCTATGAACACTGCAAACCAAGCCCAGCGCGACGCGCAGGCTGCTCTGCAGATGTCTGAGCAGAACCGTGAAGAAATGAACCGTATGTTCCAGCGTTCCATGCAGAAGTAATTCTGCTTGGGCTGCTGAGGGAGTCGTCTGACTCTCTCAGCAGCTGCTGGAAGAAAGCTGTAGTTAGTTAATATGCCGTAGTAAGGCGCTGTACGTTAAAGCGTCAGACCAGTAGGTTTTGATACTAGCTACGCAAAAACCCCGCCTTGGCGGGGTTTTTTGTTGCTAGGTGTTCGGTTAAGCGTCTTTATCGTCGTCAGTGGCGGCGCTGAGCTTAAGCTCGTCAATCAGCTCAACAGGCTCTGGTTCTGGCTCGGGAGCCTGAGGGCCATATAGCGCGATAAATTGGCCGTCAGGAGCTTCTACGGCGCGCTGAATCTGATCCGCGTCTATTTCAACGTCACTGCCAGTTAGCTCAGTGACGCGTTCAAGGGCATTAAGCAGTGGCTCAAAGCCTTCCGCGTTCTCTTCCAGCTGTGGGAAAGATTGCACAAACAGCGTGCCATCGGCTGCAAAGCCCGCTTTGAACGGTGCATCCATCAGGTTGACCTGAGTACCGCTAGGCAAACGCTCGTAGAGCGATTTGATATCTTCCGGGTACATGCGGATACAGCCACGGCTAACGCGCATACCGACGCCATCAGGGCGGTTGGTACCGTGAATGAGATAGCTCGGCATGGCCAGCAGAATTGCGTGCTCGCCCAAGGGGTTGTTAGGGCCGGGCGGTACCACGGAAGGCGCTGGTTCGCCGCGTTCGGCTGCTTCGCGACGCATAGATGCCGGTGGAGCCCAGGCGGGGTCTTTAACCTTAACCGTGGTGCGGGTGATGCCTACGGGGGTAGCGAACTCTTCACGCCCCACGCTAACCGGGTAGGTTTCGACGATGCCGGGTTTGTCGGCAGGGTAGTAGTAGAGACGTAGCTCAGAAAGGTTAATGACAACGCCTTCCCGCGGCGCAGGCGGAAGAATGTATTGGGCGGGGATCACCACTTCGGTACCTACGCCAGGTACCCAGAGGCTGACACCCGGGTTGGCCATGCGAATCTCTTCATAGCCAATGTTGTGGCGTCGGGCGATATCGATCAGCGTCTGCTTGGGGTCTTCGACAACGACGGTGTAGCGCTCACCAATGACATCGCCTTCTTCGGGTAGGCGGAAGTGACCACGGGGTAGCTCATCCTGATCAGCAACCTGAGCGGCGCTATCGACGGCGTCTATGCTGATTTCCTGTGCTTGCGCCTGTGGCGATTCTTCTGAGCTGTCTTGAGTCTGCTGCTCTTGCGCCTGTGTTGGGCTGTCGGCTTGCTCGTTAGCTGGTTGCGCAAAAGCGGGGCTCACCAGGCTAGCGGCGAGTAGCACGGCCAAGCTGGTAGGGCCCCAAAGGGTAAAGGTATCGCGAATGTTCATGATCGTTCCTAATGTGTTAATTCACTGCTGATGCGCGTTGCTGGGCCACTGGGATCAATAAACGGCTGTTGATCAACTGGGCCATGGCTACTGGCAAGTTTGCCCCAAGCTTCACGCCGCCGCTACTTTTTGGTTAAGGGTGCTAAGTAGGTTTTCAAGTTGCTGGAAGCGCTTGTCGACACTTTCCATTGGTAATTCAAACCGTAAGGTGTCAGAGCCATCTAAACGATAGTGCTTTGGTGACGTCTGAATGAGGGTCACCAGGGTTAAGGGATCCACCTGGGTGCTGCTATCAAACAGTACTCTACCGCGGCTCTCGCCAGCCTCGATTTTGCTGATTCCCAGTTGCTCGGCACGGTGGCGCAGCTTGGTCTGGCGAATCAGGTTTTTCACCGGGTTGGGCAGCAAGCCAAAGCGGTCGATCAGCTCAACCTGTAGCTCTTTAAGTTCGCTATCGCTCTGGGTGTTGGCAATCCGCTTGTACATCACCAGGCGCTGCTGAACATCGTGAATATAATCACTTGGAATCAGCGCAGGCAGGTTGAGGTTGATTTCCACGCCGGTATTGAAGGGCGCATCGATATTGGGCGTTTTACCCGCGCGAATGGCCTTCACCGCTCGATCCAGCATCTCCATATAGAGGGTGTAGCCGATGGTTTCCATCTGGCCGCTCTGTTCATCCCCCAGCAGTTCACCCGCGCCACGGATTTCCATATCGTGGCTGGCCAGGGTAAAGCCAGCGCCTAGATCATCCGAAGCGCTAATTGCTTCCAGACGCTTGATAGCATCACGGGTCATCGCTTTGGGCGGTGGCGTTAATAGGTAGGCGTACGCCTGATGGTGACTACGGCCGACCCGGCCCCGCAGTTGGTGTAGCTGTGCCAAGCCAAATTTATCAGCACGTTCGATAATAATGGTGTTGGCGCTGGGTACATCAATGCCGGTTTCAATGATGGTCGAACACACCAGCACGTTAAAGCGCCGGTGGTAGAAGTCCGACATAATGCGTTCCAGGCTGCGCTCGGGAAGCTGGCCGTGGGCAACCGCTACCCGCGCTTCGGGGATTAGTTCACGAATCTGTTCGGCACTGTTTTCAATGGTTTTGACTTCGTTATGCAGTACATAGACCTGCCCACCACGCAGTATTTCACGTAGCAGGGCTTCCTTGATGATACTGGTGTCGTGCTGCTGAACAAAGGTTTTAACCGACAGACGGCGGGCGGGCGGCGTAGCGATAATCGACAGATCACGGATGCCGCTCATGGCCATATTGAGCGTGCGCGGAATAGGGGTCGCGGTCAGCGTCAAAATATCGACTTCGGCACGCAGCGTTTTGAGCTTCTCTTTTTGCGCCACCCCGAAGCGGTGCTCCTCATCGATGATCAGCAGGCCCATTTTGGGCAGCTCAACGCTTTTGGCGAGCAGTTTATGGGTGCCGATGACGATATCCGTTTGGCCGCTTTTAATGCTCTCTAGTGTCTGGGTGACCTCTTTGCCGCTGGTAAAGCGCGAGATCAGGCCAATATTGACGGCGGTGTCAGCAAAGCGGTCGCGGAAGTTCTCGAAGTGCTGGCGCGCCAACAACGTAGTGGGCACCAATACCACCACTTGGCGGCCAGACTGTACGGCCAAAAATGCCGCGCGCATGGCCACTTCGGTTTTGCCGAAGCCGACATCGCCGCACACCACGCGATCCATGGGCTGCGGGGAGGTCATATCGCTGATGACCGCTTCAATCGCCGCGTGCTGGTCAGCGGTCTCTTCAAATGGGAAGTTACCCGCAAAACGCAGATACTCCTCGCCTGGCGCCTCATAGACCACCCCTTGCTGGGCTTCCCGGCGGGCGTAGACATCCAGCAGCTCTGCAGCGGTATCGCGAATTTTTTCGGCGGCTTTGCGGCGGGCTTTTTCCCACTGGTCCGAACCGAGCTTATGCAGCGGGGCCAGTTCGTCACCGGCCCCGCTGTAACGGGAGATCATATGCAGGCTGTCGACAGGCACATAAAGCTTGGCACCATCGGCGTAGGAGAGCGCCAGGAACTCATTTGCCTGGCCACCGGCCTCTAAGGTTTCCAGCCCTAAATAGCGGCCCACGCCGTGGGCCTGGTGAACCACTGGCGCACCTTCGCGCAGCTCCGACAAGTGGCGTACTGCAAGCTCATTGTCATCCGTGGCTTTTTCGCGCCGACGGCTCTGACGTACCACGTCACCAAACAGCTCGGTTTCACTAATTACCGCAATACTTGGATTATTTAGCCATAAGCCGCTGTCGACCAAACCTTCCGTAATTGCATAGGTATGATCGCTAGCGAGAAAGTCGTGGAAGCTATCGGTATGCGGAAGCGAGAGCTGAAGTGGCGACAGGATCTCTTCCAGGGCTTCCCGGCGACCCCGCGACTCCGCCACAAACAGCACCCGGGTTTGGGCATGGGAGTGCAAAAATGCTGACAGCTCCGCCAATGGCTGCTTGGCGCGGGCATTAATAGAGAGTGTGGGAAGCGGTGCGGCTTCAGGCTGTTGCGCATGGCGCTGCTCGCTATCCTCGGTTAACTCTATTCGCGGGCAGGCTTTGATTGCCGAGAATACATCGTTGACCGGGAAAAACGCTCGGTGCGGTGGCAGCAGCGGGCGGGTTGGGTCAACGCCCAAGTTTACGTAGCGAGCGTCGATCGACTGCCAGTGCTGCTCGGCGGCAGCAAAAACTCCCGGCAGCAGTGCGACTCGTGTATCGTCGGTCAGGTGGTCAAACAGCGATGCGGTGTGTTCAAAAAACAGTGGTAAATAGTGCTCAAGCCCCGGTGAAGGAATGCCTTTCAACGCATCGTTATAAAGAGGGCATTGCCGCGGATCAACGTCGAACAGGGTTTCAAACTGCTCACGAAAACAGGCAATCGCGCTGCGGCTTAGCGAGTACTCGTGGGCGGGTAGCAATTCTAGCGATTCAAGCTTATCAGTCGAGCGCTGGCTGCCAGGGTCGAAGTGGCGCAGCGAATCGATCTCGTCGTCGAACAGGTCAATACGGATCGGCTCATCCATACCCATCGCAAACAGGTCAATCAGCGCACCTCGCATGGCGTATTCGCCGGGCTCATAGACTGTTTCGACAGCGCGATAGCCCGCTCGGGAGAGCGATTCCCGAAACGCTTCGCGATTCAAGCGCTCGCCAGTTTTGAGTGTCATGACCCGCCCGGCAATGTACTCAACCGGGGGCAAGCGCTGCATCAACGTGTTGATCGGCACCAGCACAATGCCGCGCACGCCATCTTGCAGTTGGCGCAGGGTACGCAGTCTCGCCGAGACAATATCCTGATGGGGTGAAAAGCTGTCGTAGGGCAGCGTTTCCCAGTCGGGGAAGGGCAGTACCGGTACGTCGCTATAAAAATAGAGATCTTGTTCAAGACGCTGCGCGCTGGCCGTATTGGGAGTGATCACCAATAGCGGAGCTTTCGCAGCAACGCGGGAGAGTGCCAGCGCAGTCGCGCTACCCGGCGGCGATGTCCAGTAGAGCGTATCGCGAGTCCCTTGGGGCTGGGGCGGTTCGAGCAGAGAGAATGTCGGCATAAGCAAGATATCGTTTTGCGCTGAAACGGAAGGGAGATCATACACGATCACCCGTTTCAGTTAGAGTGCCGCGGCTTAAGGTAGCGGGTTAATCTGTACTGAAAGAGGTTTTGTAGTGAGATTGGCATTTCTGTAATACCCCTACATGTTGTGCGACTATCCAGTCATTGCGACCGCTGCGCTTGCCCCGGATAATACACTCTCCGTTCCCACTACCTGATGAGGCCGCACGTGAGTCAGCAAGCGCTCGAAAACGTTTTTCAAGAATGGCAAGGCAACGAAGCCTTGGCGGAGCAGATGATCCCGTTAGTAGGGCAGCTCTATCGTCAGAATAACGTCGTTGCCACCATGTTCGGGCGTTCACTTATTAAACGGTCGGTCATCCGCATTCTTAAAGACCACCGCTTCGTGCGTAAAATAGAAGGGACTGAGCTCTCCGTTGAGGATACCTACTCTATCGTGAAGGGGATGGTCGCCTTGAACCTTGGCCCCGCCCATGTGGATGTAGGTAAGCTGGCGGTGATGTTCAAGAACCGAGGCGGTGGCGATGTCGAAGCCTTCCTGCGTAAAGAGCTGCAAGAGATTATTGATGGCTACCAGCCGGGGGCTAGCACCGGTGAGCCGCAAGACGTGGTGCTCTACGGTTTTGGTCGTATTGGTCGTTTACTGGCACGAGTGATGATAGAGAAGGCCGGGGGCGGTAATCTGCTGCGTTTGCGCGCTATTGTGGTGCGTGGCCGTGGCGATGTGGCTAAAGACCTTGAGAAGCGCGCCAGCCTGCTGCGTCGTGACTCAGTACATGGGCCTTTTGACGGCACCATCATGGTCGATGCAGAGGCCCGCACGCTGACGGTCAACGGCAATGTTATTCAGGTTATTTACGCCGATTCGCCCAGTGAGATTGACTATACCGAGTATGATATCGATAACGCGGTGATTGTTGATAATACCGGTATCTGGCGCGATGAAGAGGGCTTGGGCCAGCACCTGAAGTGTAAAGGCGCTGCCAAAGCGCTGCTAACGGCACCGGGTAAAGGCGATATTAAAAACATCGTTTACGGTATTAACCATGAATCCATTGGCGACAGCGATCTCATCGTCTCTGCTGCCTCTTGCACTACCAATGCGATCGTTCCGGTATTGAAGGTACTCAACGACGAGTACGGTGTGGTGAATGGGCATGTGGAAACCGTGCATGCCTATACCAACGACCAGAACTTGATCGACAACTACCATAAAGGTGACCGTCGTGGCCGTAGTGCGGCGCTGAATATGGTATTGACCGAGACAGGGGCAGCCAAGGCCGTATCGAAAGCGCTACCTGAGCTAGAGGGTAAGCTGACCGGCAACGCCATTCGTGTGCCAATCCCAAATGTCTCTATGGCCATTCTCAATCTGACCCTGGATAAAGCGACAGATGCCGTAGCGCTAAATGACTACTTGCGCCGTATGTCGATCGAGTCTGCCTACCAGAAGCAAATTGACTTTGTCGATTCAGCAGAAGTGGTGTCGTCAGACTTTGTGGGCAATCGTCATGCCGGTATCGTGGATGCTAAAGCTACCATCGCCAACGGCCATCATGCGGTCATTTATGTGTGGTATGACAATGAGTTTGGTTATAGCTGCCAGGTTGTACGTATTTTGCAGCAAATGTCTAACGTACGGTTTTTAAAACTTCCTCGCTAGTTAAACTTAGCAAAGCCCGCATGCCGTGTGTTAGAGCTAAGAGAATGCGTTGACGCCACCTTCGGGTGGCGTTTTTTTGGTCTCAATCTCATCTTTTGCCAATGTATATAGCACTTTTGGTGGTCATCAGGGATGTGGTCATTGGACGCGCTTATCTTTATAATACGATGGATTTTTCGGGGTGGTTCAAGTGCTGCTTGGGCCGGACTGGTAACAATCTGAGCAGAAAATAACAATTCGCTGAGCAGAAAATAAGCATTCGAACCCCATACCTTCGTATATCCGATCCAACAACTGGGCGAGACTATGATCGAAGTCAAAAAAGGCCTGGATCTCCCCATCACGGGAGCGCCCGAGCAGCGTATTGAAGATGCGCGGCCTGTGCGCCACGTGGCAATCCTGGGTACCGACTACGTTGGCATGAAGCCGACGATGGAAGTCCAGGAAGGGGATAAGGTCAAACTGGGCCAATTGCTCTTCACCGATAAGAAAATTGCTGGTGTGCGCTATACAGCGCCCGCTGCCGGTGAAGTGCTTGCAATAAACCGTGGCGAAAAACGTCGTTTGCTGTCTGTCGTAATTAAAGTAGACGAAACTGAGGAAGCGGTCGAATTCGCTGCTCATGATCGTAATGCCTTAGCGCAGCTTGAACGTCAGGTCGTTGTCGACCAACTGGTAGAATCGGGACTCTGGACTGCATTGCGCACTCGTCCTTTCTCGCGCACCCCGGCCATTGATAGCACCCCGGCCGATATTTTTGTAACCGCCGTGGATACCCATCCACTTAGCCCTGACCCTGCGTTGATCATTAACGAGCAGTCGCAGGCATTCGAGGATGGCCTCAAGGTGTTAGCGCGCCTGACCGAGGGCAACGTCTTCTTATGTACGGGCGAAAATGCCTCAGTCCCGGGTGGCGATGTTGACGGCGTAAAAACCGAAAGCTTTGCCGGCCCTCATCCTGCGGGACTTGTCGGCACGCATATTCACTACCTTTCTCCAGTCGCACTGCACAAAAAAGTGTGGCATATCGGCTACCAGGACGTTATTGCGTTCGGTAAGTTGTTTGTAGAAGGGAAGCTGGATATGAACCGTGTGGTTGCCATTGGTGGCCCGCGTGCTGAAAATCCGCGTCTGATTCGTACCCGTGTCGGCGCTAGTACAGATGAACTCCTGACCAACGAAGTCATCAAACCCGAGGACACTCGCGTAATTTCTGGTTCGGTATTCTCTGGCTTTGCCGCTGAAGGTAAGTTGACCTACCTTGGCCGCTTCAGCAATCAAGTGAGTTTGCTGGAAGAGGGCAACAAGCGCACGTTTATGGGTTGGTTGTCTCCTGGTGCTAATCGTCACTCGGTCTTGGGTATTTATATCTCCAAGATTAAGGGGCTCAGCAACTATGCTCCGACGACCTCTACCAATGGTTCCGAGCGTGCTATGGTGCCGGTAGGTGCCTATGAGCAGGTGATGCCGCTAGATATCATGCCGACTCAGCTATTGCGTTCGTTGATCGTGGGCGACATTGAGGTTGCCATGCAGCTTGGGTGTTTGGAGCTGGACGAAGAGGATCTGGCGCTGTGCACGTATGTTTGCCCTGGCAAATACGAATATGGCCCCATCCTGCGTGATAATCTCACCATGATCGAGAAAGAGGCCTGATAATGGGTATTCAACAGACACTCCAAAATATCGAGCCGCATTTCCACAAAGGCGGAAAGTACGAAAAGTTCTATCCGCTGTTTGAAGCGGTAGATACTATTTTTTACACGCCACCGAGCGTGGCTAAAACCACCGCGCATGTGCGTGACGGTATCGATCTTAAACGCATCATGATTACCGTGTGGATGTGTACTTTTCCGGCGATGTTTTTCGGCATGTGGAGCGCTGGTTGGCAGGCCAACACGGCAATTGATGCGGGCTATGCCTCTATGGGAGGCTGGCGCGAAGCGATTATGATGACGCTGTCGTCCGGTCATGATGCGAATAGCCTGTGGGCTAACTTTGTCCTTGGCGCTACCTACTTCCTACCTATCTACCTGGTCACCTTTGTGGTCGGTGGTTTCTGGGAGGTGCTGTTCGCTATCAAGCGCGGTCACGAAGTCAACGAAGGCTTCTTCGTCACTTCCGTACTCTTCGCGCTGGTACTGCCCGCCACCATCCCCCTTTGGCAGGTTGCCTTGGGTATCACCTTTGGTGTGGTGATCGGTAAAGAGATCTTCGGCGGCACGGGGAAAAACTTCTTGAACCCCGCGCTGACCGGTCGTGCATTCCTTTACTTTGCCTATCCCGCGCAAATCTCCGGTGACTCTGTATGGGTTGCCGCTGATGGCTATACTGGTGCGACGGCACTCTCTCTTGCGTTCCAGGACGGTATGTCTGCGTTGACCGACACCTTTAGCTGGTGGGATGCCTTCATCGGTTTTATCCCTGGCTCGATCGGGGAGGTCTCGACACTAGCCATCTTTATCGGCGGCGCTGTGTTGCTGTGGACGGGAATTGCCTCTTGGCGAATCATGCTGGGGGTACTCCTGGGCATGGTAGTGACCAGTACGCTGTTTAATCTAATCGGCTCTGATACCAACCCAATGTTTGCCATGCCGTGGTACTGGCATCTGGTGATCGGCGGTTTCGCTTTCGGTATGGTCTTCATGGCAACCGATCCAGTGTCGGCGTCGATGACCAATCAAGGCCGTCTGCTGTTTGGTGCGCTGATTGGTGTGATGACTGTTTTGATTCGCGTTGTGAACCCGGCTTTCCCGGAAGGCATCATGCTGGCGATTCTGTTCGCTAACCTGTTTGCACCGCTGATTGACCATTTCTTCGTCCAGGCCAACATCAAGCGTCGCGTGAAGCGAACCGCCGTACCGGCCGAGGAGACTGCCTAATGGCACAAGGTAACAACTCCATCAAGAAAGTCCTGATTGTGGCGTTTGCACTGTGTATCGTGTGCTCCGTCATTGTCTCGACCGCGGCGGTCGCCTTGCGACCCATGCAGCAGCTTAACCAGGAACTCGACCGTAAAACCAACATCTTGAACGTTGCCAAGCTTTATGAGCCGGGTATGGACGTTGAAGAGGTGTTTAGCGATGAGATCATCGCACGGGTCGTTGACCTGGATACGGGTGAGTACTCTGATGAGTTCGATCCCGATACCTACGATAGTTTTGAGGCTGCCCGTGACCCGGCCTCGGGTCGCACGCTTTCTGGCGATCAAGACATCGCGGGCCTTTCACGGGTTGAAAACTACGCGACTGTTTATCTGGTCGGCAGTGAAGACGATCCGGAACAGATCGTGTTGCCGATTCGTGGTCAGGGGCTTTGGGGCTTGATGCGTGGCTTCCTGGCAGTAGAGGGTGATGGCAATACTATTGTCAGTATCACCTACTACGAGCACAGTGAAACGCCAGGTTTGGGCGCAGAAGTTAACAACCCGCGCTGGCAAGCCCAGTGGGAAGGCAAGAAAATTTACGATGAAGAGGGCGACCTCTCACCGGAGATTCACCTGACCAAAGGCGGCGCCAGTGACGAATACGAAGTCGATGCGCTATCTGGCGCTACGCTGACCAGTAACGGCGTGACTAACATGCTGCAGTTCTGGTTGAGCGAAGAAGCTTTCGGTCCCTATTTGGCTAAATTCCGCAGTGGCACTGAGCCGGAAGACGCCGAAGAGACCGATACCAACTTCGAAGACGTTGAGGGGGCCTGATCATGGCGGACGTAAATGCAAAAGGCGTTTTAACAGCGCCGATTTTCCAGAACAACCCTATTGCGCTGCAAATTCTGGGGATCTGTTCGGCACTTGCGGTAACCACCAGTATGAGCGTATCGCTCGTTATGGCGCTGGCGGTTATTTTCGTAACGGCATTCTCAAATCTGTTCGTATCGTTGATCAGGAATCATATTCCCTCTTCGATCCGTATCATCGTGCAGATGACCATTATTGCCTCGCTGGTTATCGTGGTTGATCAGATTCTCAAGGCGTATGCCTATGAGATGTCTAAGCAGCTCTCGGTATTTGTGGGTTTGATCATTACTAACTGTATCGTCATGGGCCGCGCTGAAGGCTTTGCGATGTCCAATACGCCGGGCATGTCGTTTTTAGACGGTATTGGTAACGGCCTAGGCTATGGCTTTGTACTCATGGTGGTGGGTTTCTTCCGTGAGCTGCTGGGTTCGGGCAGCGTATTTGGCATTACCATCCTCCAGACCGTGCAAAATGGTGGCTGGTACGTGCCTAACGGCTTGCTATTACTACCGCCTTCAGCGTTCTTTATTATCGGTCTACTGATCTGGGTAATGCGTTCCGTTAACCCTGAGCAAGTAGAAGATAATGAGTTCAAAATGAAGGAAAACACCAAGCCCAAGGAGGCCGTGTAACATGGAACATTATCTGAGTCTTTTTGTTGCCTCGGTGTTTGTTGAAAACATGGCACTGGCCTTCTTCCTGGGGATGTGTACTTTCTTGGCGGTGTCCAAAAAGGTCTCCTCAGCGATTGGCTTGGGCATTGCGGTGATTGTGGTATTGACCGTCACCGTGCCGGTTAACAACCTTGTCTATACCTTCTTGCTACAGGAAGGTGCGCTGACCTGGACCGGTATTAGCGGTGCTGAAAACATCGACCTCTCCTTCCTTGGGTTGCTCTCCTACATCGGTGTCATTGCGGCGCTGGTACAGATCATGGAAATGTTCCTTGATAAGTACGTACCGTCGCTCTACAACGCGCTAGGGGTCTTCCTGCCGCTGATTACCGTTAACTGCGCCATCCTGGGTGGCGTACTGTTCATGGTGGAGCGTAGCTATAACTTTGGCGAAGCCGTGGTCTATGGCTTTGGCGCGGGCACCGGTTGGGCATTGGCCATTGCCGCCCTGGCGGGTATTCGTGAAAAGCTGAAGTACAGCGATGTGCCGGGTGGCCTTCAAGGGCTGGGCATTACTTTCATCACCGTGGGGCTGATGTCGTTGGGCTTTATGTCCTTCTCGGGCATTCAGCTTTAATCGGAGCCGGTTTTTCCCGGCGGTGGCAAACATCGCCGGGTAATAGAAAACCTCCAGCAATAGGAAACCGACATGGTTGATACAACAGTCATCTTGCTCGGTGTTGTCATGTTCACGGTCATCGTTATTAGCTTGACGGCGATCATTCTGGCAGCGCGCAGCAAGCTTGTGAGTAGCGGGGACGTGACCATTGAGGTCAACGGCGACCCTGAGCACACTTTGAAGACCCAGGCCGGTGGTAAGCTGCTAAACACGCTTGCCGCTAACGGCATTTTCCTCTCGTCCGCCTGCGGTGGCGGTGGTTCTTGTGCCCAGTGTAAGTGTCGGGTTGAAGAGGGCGGCGGCTCTATTCTGCCGACTGAAGAGTCGCACTTCACGATGCGTGAGAAGAAAGAGGGCTGGCGCCTCTCTTGTCAGGTACCTGTGAAGCAGGACATGAAAGTCGAAGTGCCTGAAGAAGTCTTTGGGGTGAAGAAGTGGGAATGTGAGGTTATTGCCAACCCCAACGTTGCCACCTTTATCAAAGAGTTAAACCTGAAACTGCCAGAGGGCGAAGAAGTCGCCTTCCGCGCCGGTGGCTATGTACAGCTCGTTGCACCGCCTTACGATATCAAGTTCTCTGATTTTGATATCGACGAGGAGTATCGGGGTGATTGGGAAAAATTTGATATGTTCAAAATTTCCCACAAGAACAACGAGGAAGTGATTCGCGCATACTCCATGGCGAACTACCCAGACGAGAAGGGTATCCTCAAGTTTAACATCCGTATTGCCACGCCGCCTCCCGGCACTGACCATCCGCCTGGCTTGATGTCGACTTATGTCTTCAGCCTTAAAGAGGGCGATAAGGTCACCGTAATGGGACCGTTCGGTGAGTTCTTTGCCCGTGATACTGACGCCGAGATGATCTTTATCGGTGGTGGTGCGGGTATGGCACCGATGCGTAGTCACATCTTCGATCAGTTGAAGCGCTTGAAGTCTGATCGCAAGATTACCTTCTGGTACGGTGCTCGCTCCTGGCGTGAAACCTTCTACAACGAAGAGTACGACCAGTTAGCCGAAGAGTTCCCTAACTTTGAGTGGCACCTGGCGCTATCTGATCCTCAGCCGGAAGATAATTGGGAAGGGCCGACAGGCTTTATCCATAATGTGCTGTACGAAAACTATCTGAAGGATCACCCAGCACCTGAAGATTGCGAGTACTACATGTGTGGGCCGCCGATGATGAACGCATCGGTTATCAAGTTGTTGCTTGATATGGGCGTTGAGCCGGAAAATATCCTGTTGGATGATTTCGGTGGCTAAACGGTCGGCGTAAGTCGATAGTAGCGTTAAGCGGGGCTGGCCTTTTGGGCTGGCCCCGTTTGTTTATATAACCTTGTGAAGGGAATGACTTATCACCGCGCTGATAAGAGGGGCTTGGCTAAGGTATAATCACTTTAATGATGAATGACCGTGAGGCACTTATCACGACGACTGTTGTCGTCAGGTAAGACCAATAATTTAAAGCGAAGCAATGTGAAGCGGGGAGGTTGATATGACTATTTGGCTACTGGTATTCGGTTTCATGGCACTGATTATGGGTGCGATGGCTGTGGGCGTCATCATGGGCCGCAAACCAATTGCCGGTTCTTGCGGCGGTTTGAATCAAATCGGCATGAAAGATGGCTGTGATATTTGCGGTGGCAAAGATGAGGTTTGTGAAGAAGAGAACCGCAAGCGCGGAGGTGTGCGCCGCCGTAGCGATGAAAGCCGTGGTGCCGATTTGGGCTATGATGCTACACGTCGCTAACAAGACTGCGTTGTATGCAACGGGATGATTGACCAAAAATAGCAAGGGGACGCAGAGAGCATGGCGGTTCACAATTACGATGTTGTGGTGATCGGTACGGGGCCTGCAGGAGAAAGCGCTGCTATCAACGCTGCAAAGCATGGCAAGCGTGTAGCGATTATTGAGAAACAGGTTCAGGTAGGTGGCAATTGTACTCACTGGGGTACCATTCCTTCCAAAGCGCTGCGCCATCAGGTGAAACAGATCATGGCGTTCAACACCAACCGTATGTTCCGCGATATTGGTGAGCCGCGCTGGTTCTCCTTCCCCAAAGTGATGGAACGCTCAAGGGGTACCATCGATAAACAGGTAGAGATGCGTACCACCTTCTATGCGCGCAACCGCATTGATCTGTTTCATGGCGTCGCCCGATTTAAAGATGAGCACACCTTGTTGGTGCGTGACCGCCAGGAAGGCATGGAAGAACTGGTGGCGAAGAAAATCGTGATTGCCACTGGTTCTCGCCCTTACCGCCCGGCGGATATTAACTTCCGCCATCCGCGTATTTACTGCTCTGACACCATATTAAGCCTCTCGCATACCCCGCGCACGCTGGTAATTTTTGGCGCCGGGGTGATTGGCTGTGAATATGCATCGATCTTTTCGGGCTTGGGCGTCAAAGTTGATCTCATTAATAACCGTGACAGCCTGCTGTCGTTCCTGGACGATGAGATTAGCGATGCACTCTCCTACCATTTGCGTAAGCACGGTGTGCTGGTTCGCCATAATGAAGAATACGAGAGCGTTGAGGGCGATGAGTCAGGCGTCGTCGTGCGTCTCAAGTCAGGCAAGAAAATTCGCGCTGATGCATTTTTGTGGGCCAATGGGCGAACCGGTAATACCGACAGCTTAGGCCTTGAGAACATTGGCTTAACCGCCAATGGGCGTGGTCAGCTAAGCGTTGATGAGCACTACCGCACTGCGGTTTCCCATATCTACGCAGCGGGCGATGTAATTGGCTGGCCGAGTTTGGCGAGCGCGGCTTACGACCAAGGCTTGAACTCGTGCAATGAGTTGCTCGATAAAGAGTATCGCTTTGTGAGTGATGTACCTACCGGAATCTACACCATCCCTGAGATTAGCTCGTTCGGCCCCAATGAGCGTGAACTTACCGAAGCCAAAGTGCCCTATGAAGTAGGCAAAGCTTTCTTCAAAGATACCGCCAGGGCACAAATTACCGGTGATACTGTGGGTATGCTTAAAATTCTGTTCCACCAAGACACCCTGGAAATACTCGGTATTCATTGTTTTGGCGACCAGGCGTCTGAGATTTTGCATATCGGCCAAGCGATCATGCAGCAAGAGGGCGATGCCAACACGCTCAAGTACTTTGTAAATACCACGTTTAATTACCCGACCATGGCAGAAGCGTACCGGGTGGCTGCGCAGAATGGTTTAAACCGGGTTTTCTAGCCACAGCTTTAGCGAGGGCTTTGTCAGGCGTCTAATCCGAGAAGTTGCCTTTGTCGTAGACGTTTAAGAGTCACTGGATTCGCGAATAAGCGTATGGCCGTAAGCTTGTGGTTTGTTATCAGGTGACGGCTCAGTGGGGGGCAACAGTTTTTCAACGCGGTTGCGCCCCAGTGCTTTAGCTTGATAGAGCGCTTTATCGGCAAACGAATAAAGCTGCTCAAACGTCAGCGAGCCGACTTGGCACGTCGTCACGCCAATGCTAATAGTCGGGTTGGTTTGCTGCTCTATACCGCTCAGCGTATTAACTTCGACCTCTCGGCGCAGCCGATCTGCTACCTGAAGTGCATCATGGGTAGCGGTGTTGGGCATCAATAAACAAAACTCCTCTCCACCAATCCTCGCTAATGTATCCGATGGACGGCTAAGCTCGCGAAGCTGCTTACTGATCTGGCGAAGTACCTCATCGCCGGTTGGGTGCCCGTAGGTATCATTAATTTGCTTGAAGTGATCAAGATCTAACAGCAGCAGGCTAAGCGGTGCTCGATCGCGCTGGGCTTGGGTAAGCGCAGCGGATGCTATATTGACCAAATGGCGCCGGTTATATAGCCCGGTCAGTTCATCGGTTAGCATTAGCTGATGCATGACGTTGCGCTGACGGTGGAGATGAATAACCGCTAGGCAGAGTGTAATTGCAGCGCTGACCATTAACACCAATAGCGCACTCACCGCAATCGAGAGTCGCTGCATTACCAAACGTTGCTGAACAGAGGTGTCGCGCACTTCTTCTAGCAGCTGGTTGTATAGCCAAGCCTGAGCGCCGCCTACCTCCATGGCAACCCGTTGTAACGGATCAATCAGCTCTGGGCGCTGTTGGGCTTGCTGTGACTGCTGGGTTAAGTCTGAAAGACGATTGTTAAGCTCGCTGAAGTGATTATGGAGGTATTCAACGTCCGAGATGAGATATCGGTGGCGTTCAATACTGCTCTGTATGTTATTTAAATGCTGTTTGGAAAGTGAAGTAAAATAATCGATGTATTTAATGTGTTCGTTGCTAGGCTGGCGGCTGCCTTCCTCTAATGCGGCCCGTAACTGAGGTGTGGCCTGTTGGGCTAGAACAATATCACTCACTAGCGTGGTGTAATCTGCGCTAGCTTTTTGGCACGCACTGTAAACATAGCTGCCCATTACTGCGGACATAGCGCAAAGAATGACGGCAAAAATGAATGCTAAGCGCCCACCGGGCTGACGAAGAAAGCGACGCAACATCACGAGGGCATCAGCAAGCTGGCAGTGGTGGTGCACCCCTTCGCCAACTGCTGAGTTGGCGAAGGCACGTTAGAATAGTAAACGAAATCATCGTAACAGTGCATCCGTTGCAAAGGGCAGTTCTGCATGGCACCTCTCCGTTAATGGTTAGGTAATCCAATGAACAGCTTAAAGACTTCATCCTTATGCAACTTAAGCACTCACCCGCCATTTCTGCCATCCCACAACTTTACTAATTGTAGGATCATACTTGTGCTCGTTATTATTAGTATCTATTTAATTGGTTGATATTTAATCGTTATTTAAGGAGTCCAAGGCTAAGCGCGCTTTTTCCTGCCAGCTCCCTTCAAGCGCAGCCGCTTGCGTTAACGCTTCGCGAGCCGCGTCAGGCGCATCGTTTTGCAATAGTAAAAGACCCAGGTTTAGCCATGCGGCCCCCATCTTTTCATCTAGCTCGGTTGCCCGTTCAAACGCCTTGCGTGCGTTGTCGGGTTGTTGATCTGCGTAAAGCGCATTGCCTAACGCAAACTGCCCCATAGCGTTAGTGGGATGGCGTTTTGCAAACGCTTGCCAGCTTGAAAGCGTGGCGCGTGGCCCATGGGCCTCTTCGTAGGCGCTAAGCGCTTCTAAGGCGTTGCGGGCAGTAATACCTGTAGGCAAAGTACCTGGTTCGGCCACCACAAATCCCCAGCGCTCTGTGCGTGCCCAAGTGGCATCGAAACGGCTGAACGACATGGTATGGCGCTCAATCTCGCCGCTGCGCAGAATAAGCGTTTCACTGGGCAAATCGTAACCAATGGCCACAGCGTAGTGCCACATTGGATAAATCGGCAGCGACAAATTCTGCATAACGACCACCGGGTCGCCCGCTGCCAAATGGTTTAATAGGGCGTCCATGGTGCCGCGAATAGGAAACGCGAGCTGCTCATGCCGTCTCACCGTTGCCAGCATTTCTGGCTGCACACTGCCATCGCGTCCGGGCAGAAATACTTGAGGAATCAGCTCCTCAACGTCGGTGTCGACACCCTGGTGATTGAGTACCATTGCCAGCGTGGCAGGGCCGCACTGAAATTCTGTTTGGGCGTAAAACGGTACGCTGGTGATTTCTGTATGGGGCGGTAGGGCTTGATAGGTGCTTTGCAGTAATACCGGATTACGCGCACAGCCGCTGAGCAGTAGTAGCATAATAAAAACGCCCGCAAAGCGGGCGTTGGAAAACAGGTAGGTCATGAGCGGCCTTGTATTAGCGAGTAAACGGGTAAACGTCGGTTAGGCCGAGAATGTCGGTTACCAGCAAAATAATGAAAACGGCAAATAAAGCGCCTACAACGCCGGCACCGGCTGGCAGTTGCTCAAGCTGATCGGCCATTTGCTGTGCTTCAGCATCACTGAGTGATGCAACGCGAGCCTCGACTTCGTCCAGATCAACACCCTGTTTTACCAGCTGATCTTGCACATCGGCGCGGGCCAGGATCTCGTTAATCCGTTCGCGATCAGCGCCAGCACGGTCAGCTGCCAAAACAGATTGGGTGGAGACTAAATCCATTGATTGGGGCGCAGTGGGTGCAGCGGCAACGGGTAAGCTGGTAATAACCAGCGCTGCAATCAGTAGGGTAGAGAGGTAAGCACGCAATGTTTTCATCGTCTTCTTCCTTATAGACTAGTCGGGGTGGTAAGGAATGAGTATAGAAACAAATGGTTTGATTTTTAAGCGTAATATGCAAAGTGCTAATTATTTGCACTAATGCGATAGGTCCAGGCCGACTCTGAGAGCAGCCCGCGGCCCCCGGCCATGGTCATGGCTAAATCGTGTAAGCCGGGCCATAGTGGCACCGCTGCTGCCCCCTTGACGGCTAAGTCGAGCCGCTGGGCCATTAATAGCAATTTATGTAAGCGCTTCATGGGCAGGCGGCCAATGGCTTTCTGGTAAGCGGGGCGGCGCTTATCAAAAATCATCGGCTTTTGGGTTTTGCAGGCGTGCTCAAAACTCTGCCCTTGATCCAGGTGCTGATGCAGCGAGAGCAGCGTGCGTAGCTCTCGGCTAAGCGCCCACAGCACGATAGGCGCCTCAACGCCTTCACTGCGTAAGCCATTCACAATGCGCGAAGCGCGGCTGGGTTCGCCTTTCAGGCAGGCATCGGCCAAATTGAAGACATCAAAGCGGGTGCTGTCTTCTACTCCCTGGGCAATACTTTCCACGTTCAAGCGGGTGCCTTGGGGGTGAATCAGTGCCAGCTTTTGCAACTCTTGGTCAGCGGCCAAAAGATTGCCTTCGGTGCGCTCTCCCAGCAGGCGAGCGGCTTCCAGATCAATTTGTAGACCGTGCAATGAAGCACGATCCCGTAGCCAGTAGCCTAAGCGGGAAGCGTCCACGGGCCACACGGGAACAAACAAACCGTGCTTATCCAGCGCTTTGAACCAGGCGCTTTTTTGCTGCTTGGCATCTAGCTTGCCCATACCAATCAGTAGAACATCATCGCTGTTATCCAGGGTTTCGGCGTACTGCGCTAACGCTTTACTGCCTTCTTGCCCTAACTTGTGATTGCCTAAGCGCAACTCCAGTAGCTTGCTGGTCGCAAACAGCGAGAGGTTGCTCGACATTTCCATCAAGCGACCCCAGGCAAAATTGGGCTCGACATCGAGTACTTCACGCTCCTCGACACCACCCTGGCGAGCTGCGGCCCTTACAGCATCGCAGGCGTCGCGATGCTGTAAGGGCTCATCCCCCGCTACGATCACTACGCGGGGTAGCTTTTTTGCTAACGCAGCGGGTAGCTGATCAGCAAATACCTTCACTGCATGCCCTCAACGTAAGTAAGGCGCTCAATGATTTGCTGAGACAACTGGCGTGCAAGCGTCTGTTCTGCTTCCATCATTAGCGTTTCGCGGTTAAGGAGGTCGTCATCGCTAACGCGAATGCGGGTATCCGTCGACAGCGTTTCATTATTGATGTGATAGGCATTCGATGCTCGCTCCTGAACTGAGAGTCTGGCGCTGAGCGTTAGCTCGTGCTCGCGGCTTGCTCTGCCATCACCGCCGAGTCGACGCTCGGTTAAAACAGGCGTGCCCAACGTGACCCTCCAAGGCGCCCCAGCGGCTACCTGGGTGCCTAACTGCTGAAGACGAGAGGCGATCTGCTGAGCGACGGCACTGTTGGTGTCGCCTTCTAAAGCAAGGGGGGGCAGCGTAGGCAGCGATTCAGAGCCGCGTAGCCGAAACCCACAGCCGCTGACCAGCACCGCCGCCGAGGCGGCGATGCTAGCGGTTAAAAATGTGCGTCGGTTCATCCACTCACCACGATATTAACCAGTTTGCCGGGCACCACGATCACTTTACGTACGGTGTTGCCCTCGAGGAAGCGCTGAACGTTTTCATGCTCCATCGCCAGCTTTTCAATAGACGCCTTATCTGCGCTTGCCGGTACTTCAAGGCGAGCACGCAGTTTACCGTTGACCTGTACCACCAGCTCGATGCTGTCGCGGGTAAGGGCGGATTCATCTACTACCGGCCAGGTTGCTTCAATGGCCGGGCCTGAATGGCCAAACGCTTCCCAGAGACTATGGCACAGGTGCGGCGTAATCGGCGAGAGCAAGAGTACGCAGGCTTCCAGCGCTTCACGGCTAACCGCCAGGCCAAGTTCAGAGCTATCGTCGAACTTACCGATAGCGTTGGACAGCTCCATCACCGCGGCAATAGCGGTATTGAAGGTGGTGCGGCGGCCGATATCGTCGCTGGCTTTCTTGATAGTCTCGTGGGTTTTCCGGCGCAGCGCCTTTTGATCGTCGTTAAGTGCATTGACGTCCAGCGTGCCGGGCGTGCCCGCTGCCAAGTGCTCATTGACTTGACGCCATAGGCGCTTCAAAAAGCGGTGTGCGCCCTCTACACCTGAATCCGACCACTCCAGGGACTGCTCGGGGGGGGCGGCAAACATCATAAACAGGCGTACGGTATCGGCACCAAACTTGTCGATCATCGACTGCGGATCAACGCCGTTGTTTTTCGACTTGGACATCTTTTCGATGCCACCCATTTCCACCGGCTCGCCGTCGCTCATAAGGATTGCGCTCAGCGGGCGGCCTTTCTCATCACGCTTCACTTCCACGTCAGCGGGGTTAAACCACTGCTTGCCACCGTTATCAGTGGAGCGGTAGAAGGTTTCCGCAATGACCATGCCTTGGGTCAGAAGCTGCTGGAAGGGCTCGTCGGAATCCACCAAGCCAAAGTCACGCATCAGCTTGTGGAAGAAACGCGCATACAACAGGTGCAGGATGGCGTGCTCGATACCGCCAATGTAGAGGTCAACCGGCAGCCAGTAGTTGGCGCGCTCATCCAGCATTGCTTCGGTGTTATCCGCACAGCAGAAGCGCGCGTAGTACCAAGACGACTCCATAAAGGTGTCGAAGGTGTCGGTTTCGCGCGTCCAGCCATCGCCCAGGTCAGAAAACGCTGGCATCTTCTTCAGCGGCGAGCCCGAGGCGTCTACGGTAACTTCCATAGGCAAAGAGACCGGCAGCTCGTCATCGGTCAGCGGAACGGTTTGACCTTCCGGGCCGTATTTGACCGGAATTGGCGCGCCCCAGTAACGCTGGCGGGCAACGCCCCAATCGCGCAGGCGGTAGTTGGTTTTGACTTCACCACGACCAAGCTCAGCTAGTTTGGCGGCAATGGCATCAAAGGCTTGTTCAAAATCAAGGCCATCAAATTGACCTGAATTAACCAGCTTGCCGTATTCGGCGTAGGCCGCCTCAGAAACGTCGGCAGGCTGGCCGCTTTCATCGGCGATGACCGGTTTGATGGCAATCCCGTACTTGGTGGCAAATTCCCAATCGCGCTGGTCGTGGCCGGGTACCGCCATCACCGCACCGGTACCAAACTCCATCAGTACAAAGTTAGCCACGTAAACGGGCACTTCATCGCCCGTTAGCGGGTGAACCGCCGTATGCCCGGTGAGCATGCCTTTCTTCTCTTTGGTGGCCATCTCGGCTTCGGAAGTGCCACCCCTGGCGCACTCATCGCAGAAAGCTGCAAGCTCACTGTTCTGCTCCGCCGCCTGCTTGGCCAGCGGGTGGCCAGCGGCAACCGCCACATAAGTAACGCCCAACAGGGTATCCGGGCGGGTGGTGTAAACCGCTAGCGGCTCATTGGCTTGGCCATCAGCGCCTTTAACATCAAAGGTCAGCTCGACACCGCGGGATTTGCCAATCCAGTTGCGCTGCATGGTTTTGACCTGTTCTGGCCACTCCACTTTATCCAGGTCAGCCAGCAGTTCATCGGCGTAATCGGTAATCTTCAAGAACCACAACGGGATCTCTTTACGCTCAACCAAGGCACCAGAGCGCCAGCCGCGACCTTCGATAACTTGCTCATTGGCGAGGACGGTTTGATCCACCGGATCCCAGTTAACCGTCGACATCTTCTTATACACCAAGCCTTTTTCTACCAGCTTGGTGAAGAACCACTGCTCCCAGCGGTAGTAGCTGGTATCGCAGGTGGCGAACTCGCGGCTCCAGTCATAGGCAAAGCCCAATGCCTTCAACTGATTGCGCATGTAATCGATGTTTTGGTAAGTCCACTTGGCAGGCGGCACCTGATTCTGAATGGCGGCGTTTTCTGCGGGCATGCCGAAAGCATCCCAGCCCATGGGCTGCATGACATTTTTACCCTGCATGCGCTGGAAACGGGACACAACGTCGCCGATAGTGTAGTTACGCACGTGGCCCATGTGCAGCTTGCCGCTGGGGTAGGGGAACATGGAGAGGCAGTAGAACTTCTCGCGGTTGGCGTCCTCTACGGCTTTGAAGCACTGATGTTTGTCCCAGTACTGCTGGGCGTCGCGTTCGATATCACGAGGGCTGTAGTGTGCGTCCATCGGTTTATTAATGCCTTGGCGTATTCGCCCAAAAGGGGCGCAAAGTGAATGTTAGATGACATCTGTCAGATAAGTGAGGTCGATTGTATCCTATGCGGGTGTATCCTTGAACGGTAAGCCGATGATAGGTAACTGCACGCGTCGACAAAAGGAGAGGCACCATGAGTGAACAGCAGAATGATAACCGCCTACGCGAAGGCTACGAACGCTTGCTAGAGCGGATGCAGGGGGGCGCCAATGAGCTAACCTGGGAAAACTTGCAGAAGGATTTGGACGACGCGGTTGAGTTTGAAGCGGAGCTGGAAGAGTACACCAAAGACGAGCTGGCACTGCTGCGCGCCTGGGTCGAGCGTGACCTGAAAGATATGCGCTACTACATGGCCGACACAGGCAAGCAGGTAGCTAGCTGGCTGGGCATCGACATTGACGGCCTTTCGCGCCGCGTGGCGGAGTCGCTGCTTTCGATTGCCGACCGCAGCGTGGTCGAACGCGAACGCTTCGAAGAAGATTTAGAAGCCGCCCGCGCCGACTACTGCGAAGGTGAGATGGCGGCGCCCGGTCTAATGGCTTGCACCCATTGCGATGCTCAGGTGATGCTGCCCACCGTGGCGCGCCTGGAACCTTGCCACCAGTGTGGCCATCGCTACTTCTACCGCTTCCCTAGCAAAATCGTTGAGACCTGATCGATTAGGTAACCAGTAAACTGACGCCTGCAATCGCCCCCAGCGAGAGCAGGCTCATGACCGCTGCGTAGAGGAGGTTATTTGTCATCATTCGGTAACCGCTCACCCCGTAGCGACCCTGCAGTGACAGGTTGATCCCCGAAAGCGGGCCCACGCTGGTGCCCACCGCCCATGACGTTAACGCCACAAACGCAAACACGGTCTGTTCTCCGTTCTGCAGGTTCAATATTGAGGCCAACACCGACACCCCAATAATGGGATGTAAGCCTGCCAGCGCGCTCAGGGTAATTGCTGCAAAGCTAAGCATCGCCTGAGGTGTGCCAAAGCGGGTGAATAGCGTCCAGTCGCTGCCTGCCGCGGCTGTTACCAGTGTTGAAAGCCCAATCGTTAATAGCCCCGCGGCTAAAAACAGCGAAATTTCCCCGCGCATGGCCGGTAGTCGCGTGGTGGTGTGCTGGCGAATACGTCGCAGGGTAAAACGGGGCCCATGGGGTAGGTTGCTCAATACCGCCACGCTGGGCAGCAGAAAGGTAATAATGCTGACAATGGTAAGGGCAGGGGTGAGCACAAAGTGAAAAAGCATCACCAACGCTGCCATACCTACCGGCATCAATAGGCTACGTGGTGCCAGTGAGTAGCCATCCACCTCGCTGAGATCAAACCGGCGCCGCAGCTCTAGCGTGGTTAACAGCCCCGACAGCATCGCCATGGGAAAACCCACCACGGCAATTTGCGCGTACTCAACGTCGGGTACTAGCGCGATCACTACGCCCATGGAGGCAAAAAAAGGCGACCACAGCGCCGCGCTAGAGAGCCCGCGGTTAAGCGCCAACAGCTGCGGCGTAGTGAGCGGCCCACGCCGGGCCAGCTTATCGCCGACCATAAACACGGTAGAGAGATTTAAAATCGTACCCAGGAAGTGAACGCCCAACCAGGTACGCAGCACGCCACCCGCTCCGGTCACTCGACTTCCCGTCGCGCCCTTGTTGCCTTGCTTACCAATCAGCGAGATAAAGCTAACGCCCACCAGCATCGCGGCCACAAACGAATTGCCCTGCAACATGGCAGGCCAATCGACAACCGCACCATACACAAACCGCGCCACCAGCAGCATGCCCGCACCGAGTGCGATTAGTACGGCCGCCTGGATACGCGAACGACGGGGAATATCCCGCCACAGCAACACAACCGCCGCCCACAGCAAATAGCTCACCGCATGGGCAGTGCTCAACCAACTGGTAAAACCGATAATTTGTGCGATCAATCCAAGCAAAATCAGCACGCCCGCCAAGCGCTGCCGAGAAGTCGTCTCTTGCATGCCAAACCCTTAATAGTGAATTAGCAGGCTAATCGGATTTGCGGAGGAAGGCCAGTGGCAACGAGTTATGAAGCAAGAGCATTTTGTACACGTGAGAAGAATTGGCAACACTACTTGCGTAGCCACATTTTGTAGCGCGTGGTAACGAATCTGCGAGGCACGAGCAAATGAGGCACCCGCGGGAGCATCGCGCAGCGATGCCAGATCCATGCAACTAACGAGCCGTTGCCCTCAGAGAGGAAACACTTTTTTTCATCGATACGTGACCTAATCCAAATTTATGAATAAGGTATGATTAATTAGTCAGATTCGGTCGTAACTGGAGCGTTTTATCGTAATCTAGGTGCGCCTTGGCGGTAGCGTGGTTTCGTTTTAGCTCATTAGCCTAAAGGGCTACGCACACCTGCAAATTCCTTTCCTATTACATGCGTATAAATTTGCGTTGTCTCGATACTTTTGTGGCCTAGCAATACTTGTACTGTGCGAATGTCCGTGCCTTGGCTTAGTAATTGGGTGGCGAAACTGTGCCGTAAGGTATGGCAAGAGCCTGGACGTGGCAATGATGCAGATTTCATCGCCTGCTTCACGGCCTTTTGCACAGCCGATGAATGAATATGGTGAAGAACGACGTTCCCGGCATCATCACAGCATGGGCGGCTGGCAGGAAACAGCCATTGCCAACCTAGGGAAATGCCCGCGTTTGGGTACTTACGATCCAGAGCATGAGGTAAAGTTACTGGTACGCGACCACGTGCTAGCCGATAGGCAAGTTGCCGTTCAGCTGACTCAATTTGCGCCTCTAACGCGGGAAGACAGACAGCGCGTAGTAAAGTGGTTCGGTCTTTATCACCTTTCCCTGCCCTGACGGTGATGATATGGCGTTCGGTATCAATATCTCTTACGCGCAAACGACACGTTTCGATGAGTCTCAGTCCTGAGCCATACATCAGGGTTGCCATCAAATTCATAGGCTCAGACAATTGATTTAATACGCGCATAACCTCTTCGTGAGAAAGCACGCCAGGTAATCGACGCGGGCGTTTAGCTCGTGAAAAGGGGCCAATATCACCCAATGGCATATCAAGGATATGACGATACAGAAATACTAAAGCATTAAGCGCTTGGTTTTGTGTAGTTGCAGCCACATATCGCTCTACGGCAAGGTGCTCAAGAAAAGCTTGGACTTCAGAAGAGCCCATACTGGCTGGGTGTCGCAGCCCATGATAGCGAATGAAGTAACGTATCCAGTAACATTATGTTTTTTCAGTACGTGGGCTGTAGCGCTTTACTCGCATAACAGCTTTCACACGATCCATTAGTTTCGGAGGCCTGCTTTGCATATCCATTTGGTTGTCTGTCTCCTGGTGGTGGATATACATACAGTGTTATTGGGCTTGGCAAAACGCGCAAGCATGCGAATTCTGCAAATACAGCCTAATTAGTATTAATTTATTTTAAAATCATGTAGTTATGCACGAAAAGGTAGGCTACATTTACTAAGTAAACATGCTGACGCGTTCATCCAATCATAGGACGCGCCGTCTAATACCTGTTGAACTAAACCGCTTCGCGGTAGCTGT
>NZ_JAINWD010000023.1:0-73793 GCF_021021315.1 Halomonas sp. IOP_14
TGGAGCCTCCGGGAATCCCGGTACGGTTCACAGCCAAGCGGGGACGACAACTAGTCACAGCGAAAATACTAGCAGCACAAATGCTAGCGCTGGCGAAAGCTTTCCCTGGGCTGATCCTGATTATCCAAACATTGACTATAGTCTAGCTCCCTTTGAACAAGCGTATAACGAAGGGCATCGGATAGAGGGGTGGTGGACAGTTGAAGAGGAGCTGGCTGCTATCGACGATAGTCTACGAATCATTGCAGTGAACTATTCAGCTTATAAAACAGGCAATATCAGTGGTCTCACCGCGCTCATCGCTCAGTGCCGTGAAGGAGACACATCACTCATCTTCGTTCAAAACGAATTTTTGAGAGGCGATTTTCGGCGTAATACATTGGATATCACTTATCGAATAGATACCTCTCCAGCGCAGTCGACCCGATGGGGCGAGCTTACGTCTAATAAAGGCGCTGGAATCTTTGGGAGCGAGGCAGAGTCAATGCTTCGTGACTTATACGATGCCGAGAAATTCTTTATTCGTATTACAGATAGTAATGGTCAACGGCATGATGCTGAATTTGACCTTGCAGGTGTCCAAAACGCAATTGATTCTGTTGCAGGTGCATGTGGATGGACAACACTTGATCTTACTCAAGATGATTACCGAGCCATTCAAATGATGCTCAATGCTGGTGGCTTTGAAGCAGGAACGCCAGATGGTATTTGGGGCGCTGGCTCAAGGAGTGCAATGCGGGATTTTCAGGAAAAACAAGGTCTCACCGCTTCGGGAGCGCCGAATCGCGAAACATTGCAAGCACTAGGGGTAGAGTAAGTTGGTACTGAAGTTTAAGGCAAGAATTGAGGCTTTATTACTGTCTATCTTCAAAACATTTGCTATCCCTTTCCGAAATGCTGGTCGGGTAGCATCCGAAATTGTTGGATAACCGGCTTGGTGTTGTTAATCAATTGAAAAGTAAATGGAATATGGTGTAGTAAACAGTTTGATTAACGACATAGATTTGGGTGAGCAGGTTGAAAGTCAGGTACATAAACGATGTCGTATGAAATCATGCTAAAGCGTATATATGCGCCGATAGAGGATCACGACGGCACTCGGGTGTTGGTTGATCGGTTATGTCCTAGCGGGTTGTCTCCCAGTTTACTGGCGCTGAATGAGTGGTGCCCGGAGATAGCGCCTGCGTCTCAATTATGCCGTCAGTATCGACAGCAAAAAATCAGTAAATCACTCTTTCTTGAGCGCTACAGGCGTGAGCTGAAGGCATGCCACGATAAGCTACTGCCTTTAATGAGATTCGCACGAGCGGGGCGAGTTACCCTACTAACCGCCGCTCGTGAAATTGAAGATTCCCACCTTCCAGTAATCAAAGAGCTGGTGCTATCAGCGCTCGAAGAGGAAGACGCGAGTGATCGTGAATTTTGCTCATCGCCTTGCCTGGCGCACAAATTACCCACTTCTCAACGTTAGACCGTTTGCTTCACGCGTCATCATTGGGCTTGACGATGACTGCATTAGTGCCCCTGTAGGCCAGTGCGCCTAATGTTCATGGATTAATAAGCCCAGATAACAGCAAACAAAATACCCCACCCCAGAGCACTGGCAGCCATGATTGTGTACGTGGCTGAGATCGTAGCAACATCAAATTCTTGATGGGTACAGAGTGCTTTTAAGCCGCGGTAAATCAAGCTGCAAGAGATGCCCAGCCCGCTAAGTATAACCACTACGTTGAAAAGTAAGCTGGGTACCAATAGTGCCAATGAAGCAACGAATAACGGTAGTGGTGCAAGTGTGGCAAGTAAATAGGCATCTTGATAGCTGATAGATAGCTCTTCAGTTCCATTGACTACAGCGTAGATTACCCAGCCAATAACGAAAAAACTCAATATCTCTGCAAGGAAAATAATTGTCGTGATAAAACGCCACTCTCGGTCAGCAAAGCCCGCCATAAATGCATCGCCGTAATGGGTGCCCGCATAATAGAGCATTACTGGCGGCAAGAGCGACATGGGTAACACCACCAGCCACGCTAGTAAAGGAATGGAGGGGGAAGATGCCTGTAACTCTTTCCAGCCTTCACGATGGTTGAATGGTAATTTGAGAAAAGTGAGTGCTCTCATTGCAGATCCCTCCTGGGGGAATAATCTCAATGGCTGCTTGTATCATGGTATGATATTGTATTTTTAAAGGCGCTATAAATTGGCCAATAAGTGATAGTTAAGTATGTAGCTAAGAGAAACGGAAAAATGAATAACCCCGAGACACTTGATAAAAGCGACTTTGAGCGGCTGTCGCAATTTCGCTACCGGTTGCGTTGCTTTCTTCGCCATAGTGAAGATATCTGTCGCCGCTATGGGCTGACGCCCTTGCAGTATCAACTATTGCTACATCTTCGTGGTTTCTATGGAAGAGACTGGGCGACGGTGGGGGAGCTAGCGGAGCGGCTTCAATCAAAACATCATGGGGTGGTGGCGCTAGTTGACCGCTGTGAGCAGCTATCGTTGGTTGAGCGGCGGCAAGGGCGTGAGGATCGCCGTCAAATAGAAGTGCATTTATTGGAAGAGGGCGTGAATCGGGTAACGCAAATCGCTGAAGCTCATCAACCTGAGTTGAGTCATTTGCAGGAAGAGACGCCATTTCCTGGTTGGAATAAGCCCACTTAATGCTGAGCTTAAGAAGTTGGATATAGCCAATATACATCGAAAGTCCTCATTAATAATACTTGGTTCGGTTACTGTGTTTAGCTCTTAAGTGTGGTGTGTGGCATTTAGTTGCTGTACTTCTATACTGTGAACTTCAATTTATCATTAAGGTATTGCACTATGACAAAGCATGATTTGCCTTCTGGAGCCGGAGATGTCGCAAACCAGTATCCTGAGATATGGGAAGCTTATGCCGCTTTGGGCAAAGCCTGTGCTGAAGCTGGGCCGCTTGATGAGCGTAGCCGGCGCTTGATAAAACTCTCGCTGGCCATAGGGGCACGCTCTGAAGGGGCCGTTCACTCCCATGTGCGTCGTGCCTTGGAGGAGGGCGTGAGTGCCGAGGAACTTAAACAAGTAGCCATGTTAGCGATTCCTACCACCGGATTTCCGACTGCTGTGGCGGCCTTAACCTGGATTGAGGACATCACGGATCCTGATTAAGAGCGCTCTGGGGGCGCTCTTTTTACTCTAGAGGCACTGTCCGGATCCAATCGACGCGAACAGTGCCGTGATGCTACAGATGTTCCGACCGTTCAGTGCTTGGCGTTTTGAACAGCCTGCTCTTCGATGTCTCTATCGACTGAAGAGACGTAGTACTCGTCATCGAAAGCGCCTTCTGGCTCCTTGAGCCACACTAGGCAGATAACCCAACTGATGAAGGCGCCGGTCGCGATGATGTAGAAGAACTGCGACGGTGTGACAAACGTAAAGATGGTTAGGTAAACCACCGCGCCAACATTACCGTAGGCGCCGGCCATGCCCGAGATTTGCCCAGTGATGCGGCGCTTGATGGAGGGAATGATACCGAAGGTTGCCCCCTCAGCCCCTTGTACGAAAATCGAGGTGCCGATGGTCACCGCAATGGCCAGGATCAGTGGCCAACTCGAATTGAGCATGGCCATCAGCAAGAACCCAACGCTAATGCCAAACATGTAGCACAGCATCACAAAGCGCCGGTTACCCATGCGGTCGGAAACCATGCCGCCCATGGGGCGGGCCACCAGATTGACGAACGCGAATGATGCAGCGATCAGGCCGGCCGTAGCGGCATTCAGGCCCCAGGTCTCCTCAAAGAACATGGGCAGCATCGATACCACTGCTAGTTCAGCGCCGAAGTTGGCAAAATAGGTGCTGTTCAGCGCCGCCACGCTGTTGAACGAGTACTTATCATCCTCCGGTACACCCTTACGCAGGATCGGTAGATTGACTCTCAGGATCTGGACAATTTGATAGATGACGATCGTGATAATGGCTAGATAAACGATGGTCGCACCAGTAACTGATAAATAGCCCATATACTGAATACGCCAGACCAGAATGGCGAGTACGCCGACCAGTGGGATGGTCCAGATGATCAGCTTGATCATATCGCCCCAGGAGCTCACTTCCATGGCAGCGGATTTGCGTGGCTTACGGTGAGCCTGGGCATCCGGGCCATCGGTAATCGCGAACCAGTAGTAAACACCGTAAGCGGCCATAACAATAGCGCTTTGGGCGATAGCCCAGCGCCAGCCATCGGGGCCGCCGTACATGCTCAAGGCGATGGTCGGCAGCGACATGGCCGCTACGGCGGAGCCGAAATTACCCCAGCCAGCGTAGAAGCCTTCGGCGAAGCCGATGTCCTTGGGCTTGAACCACAGCGCCGTCATGTGGATACCCACCACGAAGCTGGCACCAATCGAACTCAGTACTAAGCGCGCCACCAGCAGTTGCGTCATGCTGTTACCGAAAGCAAACGCCAGCGCCGGTAGCGCCATAGTGACCATGAGCACCGAGAACACCCGTCGCGGGCCGAATCGATCCAGCGCCATGCCGACGATGATGCGGGCGGGAATGGTCAAGGCGACGTTGCAGATGGCGAATAGTTTGAGATCATCCGTGGTCAGCCAGTCGACGCTCTTGAGCATGCTCGACGCGAGCGGCGCCATGTTGAACCACACGTAAAAGGTAATAAAGAAGGCAATCCAGGTCAGGTGCAAGGCCCGAATTTCGGGGCTGCGAAACTTGAATACAGCGGAAACTTTCATGGTCGTATCGTCCTGTGTCCCAAAGGTGGGCTGTACCAAAGGAGGTGTAGAGGCTGCTCAAGGGCTGGGTAGGATCAACAAGGGACACTCGGCGCGCCGGGCCAGGAACGAGCTGACGCTGCCGAAAGTCATGTAGTCGAGTTCATCAACAAAATAAGTCAACGATTTGGCGATGATGCCGCCGTCCGGCTGATGGCTATGGCGGGCAATGACCAGTAGGTCTGGCGAGAGTTTGCGAGTGGCCTGCAGCAACATCTTGCGCGCATCCCCTTCGGCTAGAAGCTGCTCGGCTTGGAAGCCCTCGCCAATGGCGAATGCCACACCCTCTTGAAGGTGCCGTTTAACCTCATCGTGCTCCTGCTGAAAAAGCGCCTCGTTGTTATCGGTAGCGTCGAGTGGATTCTCCACCACGCCGACCAGTACCAGCAGAGGTTGGTTGCAGCGGAACATGTTGACGACCTGAGCGAGAGCCAACTTGGCGTTTCGCGAACCGTCATAGGCGATCATGATTTTCATGGTGTCCTCCCGCATTGGGGTAGGGGGTGAAGACCCGGAGCTTGGCTCCGGGCGTAAACAAGCAAGCCCTGTTTAGGGGTTCTTAACGTAGGCACCTTTGCGTAGGTAGAACCACCAGTTGATGACCAGGCAGATGGCGTAGAAGACCGCAAAGCCGTACATGGCAAGTTCCGGTGTGCCGGCCTGGATTTGCTCGCCCATTACCCGCGGGGCGATGAAGGCGCCATAGGCAGCGACGGCTGAGGTCCAGCCAAGTACCGGGCCTTTCTGCTGCTGGTCGAAAATAACCCCGATGCTGCGGAAGGTAGAGCCGTTGCCGATACCACTGGCGGCGAATAACACAATGAATAGCAGCAGGAATAGCCAGAAGAATTGATTAGGGTCGGTGGCGTTATAGGCCTGCATCATCACGTAACCGGTGGCGATAGAGGCGACCACCATGATTGCAGAAATTATTTGGGTGACGATGGAGCCACCCACTTTGTCGGAGATCCATCCGCCCAGCGGACGGATCAGGGCGCCCACGAAGGGGCCTATCCAGGCCCAGGTTAAAGCGCTGGGCGCCTCCGGGTTGGCCACGCGAATCAGCGTACCGTCGGCAGTGGCTTCCATCATGTTGCCGAAGATGACGTTGATGGAGAGCGGCAGGGCCGCAGAGAAGCCGATAAAGGAGCCGAAGGTCAAAATGTAGAGAATGGTCATTGACCAAGTGTGCTTATTGGAAAATATCGCGAACTGCTGTTGGATATTGGGCTTGATGTCGCCAGGAATCAGGCGCAACAACACTAGGGTTAGAACGATGGTTAGTGGCAGAGCAATCCACATATTAAGCCAGCCAAGAGCCAACATACCGACGACAGCGGTCACCAAGCCAACCCCGTAGAGCCCTAATATTTTGCTGAAAGCCGCTACCGGCGAACCGGGGTTGGGCGTAATAGTGCGTAGATTGTTCATGCCGAACCAACCGGCGAACGCTAGCGGGATCAGAAACACGAGCCAGATGAAGCCCGCATTCTGTATCCAGGTATCGGTACCTGCTTCGATTCGGCCGATCAACGTACCGCTAGCGCTTTGCAACTCCATCGGCGAACCGGCTATAGCGCCGAAAATGCCGACGGTCATTACCAGCGGGATGACAATTTGCATGGTCGTGACGCCGAAATTACCAAGGCCTGCATTCATTCCCAGGGCGTAACCTTGCTGCTTGCTGGGATAAAAAGTGGAAATGTTGCTCATTGAACAAGCGAAGTTACCCCCTCCGATACCGGAAAGTAGCGCCAAAGCCTGGAATACCCAGAACGGCGTGCCTGGGTTCATCAAGGCGATACCAGTGCCGGCTGCGGGGATCATCAATAGCGCGGTGGTCAGGAAGATGGTGTTCCTCCCGCCAGCGATGCGGATCATGAACGATGCTGGGATGCGCAGGGTGGCACCTGCTAGACCGGCAAGCGCCGTCAGTGAAAATAGCTGGTTAACCGTGAACGAAAAACCCAGGTTCTGCATTTGGGTGGTAATCATTCCCCACATCATCCAGACAGCGAATCCCATCAGCAGACTGGGAATGGATATCCATAGATTGCGGTTGGCAATGTGCTTGCCTTCCTGTTCCCAGAATTGGGCGTCTTCGACATTCCATTTCTCAATGTCGGCATTTCTCTTGCTCATGGCGATTTCCCCTTGGCATCAAACCTATCTGCATCTAGCAGTTAGAAAGCAAGATACGCTGGAGGAAGAAATTGGGGAATAGGTGGAAATAGCATGAAAAACAGCGACATACCTCTTGAGAGGTAGTCGCTGAAAAGCCTGGATTCATTGATTTTAAACAGAAAAAATCGAGAGAAGGTAAAGGAGGGTCAGAGCAAAAGTATTCTGTGAGTCTTTAGAGGTAACCACACAGAATCGATTAGTGATCGATACCTTCCTGGACTGCCCAGACGGCGGCTTCGACACGTGAGCGTAAGTTAAGCTTTTTGAGCAGATGCTTGACGTGAACCTTGACCGTGCCTTCGGTAATATCCAGCTTGCGTGCGATGAGCTTGTTGGAGAGTCCGCCAGCAAGCTGTTGCAGAATTTCGCGTTCACGCTGCGTCAGGCTATGAATATCCGGGGTGGTGGGGGCATTGCGCTGATTACGCAGGGCTTCAGCGAGTAGGGCGGTCAGGCTTTCGCTGATGACCATGCGCCCCAAAGCAGCCTGACGCAGTTGGCGAACCATGTCTTCAGGCTCCATATCCTTTAACAGGTAACCGTCAGCACCGTTGCGCAGCGCGGCGACAACATCATCCTCATGGTCGGAAACAGTGAACATCACCACACGGCCGCTATAGTTGGCTTCCCGTAGGCGGCGCAAGGCTTCTAAGCCATTGACGCCCGGCATGTTTAAATCAAGTAAAACCAGGTCAGGCTCAAGCTTGAGGGCCAGTGCAATGCCTTCTTCAGGGTCGCCCGTCTCGCCAACCAGTTCAAGATCGTCCTCTAGCTCAAGCAACTGAGCGACGCCACGCCGTAGTAGCGGGTGGTCATCAATAATCATCAGGCTGGCGGGTGTATCGTTGGCGGTGGTCAGCGTCATTAAGAAGTCCCTGTACCTAAGTGAGAGTCGGAGGCAGCCGTCACAGGCTGCTGCTGAATTAAGCGAGCGGTCAACGGGGTGAAGACTATCTCAATGCTTGCCCCCCCTGTGGGACGATTGGTGATACTCAGCTCCCCGTTCAGGGTAGTGGTTCGGTCGCGTATGATCACCAAACCGTAGTGCATAGGTGGCGAGCTATCGTCTTCCAGGCCTATGCCGTCATCCTCAATACGCACTAGCAGGCGAGCATCGGCGAAGCGCACAGTGACTCCAGCCCAGTGGGCTTGGGCGTGCTTGTGGGTATTGGCCAGCGCCTCGCGAATGATCTGCAGCACGTGAATTTCTTCATTGGGGTTAAGTAGGTAAGGCGGTACATCGTACTCAAGCTCGACCGTTACCTCCATGCGCTGGCTAAACTCATCGACGGTCTGGCGTAAGGCAAATTGCAGCCCCGGCCCCTCTAGTTTGAGCCGGAAGGTAGTGAGCAGCTCACGTAGCTGACGATAGGCGCTGTTTAGGCCGGTACGCAGCTCGTCGAATACCGCAGACTGCATCTCTCGGGTGGCTTCTTTTTGCTGCATGCGTTCGAGTCGAGCGACCTGCATTTTGAGATAAGAGAGCGATTGGGCTAGTGAATCGTGAAGTTCCCGCGCAATGATGGTTCGCTCGTTGATCAGCGTAACGTGCTGCTGCTCCTCGATACGTCGCTGCAGGTACACCGCCGTGGCGAGCTGGTCGGCTAACATGGTGAGCAGCCGACGGGTGCTATCGTTGAGGCGCTCCTGGGGATACCACACTTCCAGGGTGCCTAGCAGCGTATCGCCTACGCTAATCGGTAGCAGTAAGCACTGTGACTGGTTATTGGACACCATCTCCAAGGGGCGAGGATCGATCAGGCAAGCGTGACACTCCTGGTCACGGCAATACTCTGGTCGGGTACGCGAGTGGGTTTCTAAAACCGGCATTTCCCGTTGGTCGAAAGGATCGTTGAGAGAAAGCCGTATTGGCCCGATATCCAGCAGCTTTTCCAGTTCGCGTAACATAGGGGCTGCGCTAGAGCAGAGATCATTACCGCCCCCATACAGCGAGCGGCTGGCATCGTGCATTACCCGCAGTGCCTGATTACTGCGTTCAAGCTCCTGCTTCTTGCGCGACACCTTGTCTTCCAATGCGGCGTAGCTTGTTGCAAGCTCCGCAGACATCTTGTTAAAGGTATGGCCCAACAAAGCCAACTCGTCGCTGCCGCGGAGTTCGGAGCGTGGCTTGAAGTTACGCTGTGCCGCCTCGCGGGCAAGAACCATCAGTTGACGCAAAGGAACTACCAGATTGAAGCGAACATCGTAGAGGGCGATCGAGACCACTATAGCGATCAGTACCAGAAAGAGCACTTGCATCATCCCCAGCAGCCGCACCTTGGCCTCAGTGCTCTCTTCCAAATAGGTCACCAGCACTTCAATGTCATTGACCATCGCCACGATCATCATTTCTAGCGTATCGAGGTCAAGCGCAGTGGCTGGGGACGGTGCCTCTAGTGCCGGACGAAGCGTGTGCTGCCAGTAGATCTGAAGTTTTTCCAGTTGACGGCGGCGCTCATGCCGATCATCGATGGGGATCGTTTGTTGAAGCGTTGTGCCATACAAACGTTGATCGAAGCTCGAAATCAGTCCTTCGAGCTGTTCTGCGCTAGTCTCCTCTGGAGCATACTCCAGGCGTTGCAGTGCCCCCATGATTTGATAGGCATTCATGCGTAGTGAGCCAGCGACATTAATCGCGGCAGCATCGCCACGGCTGCTGTTAGACATTGCCATGGTCAGGGTGATGCTGATGAGTGCCATCCCGCTAATGGCAAGTAAGGACGCAATGATGCGAGCAACCAGGGAGCGCTGAAGTAATTTCATGGCATTTCCGATAGCGCGGAAGAGGTAAGGGAGTGTGGCACTGTCTGCATTTCGATACGAGGGCTATTCCTTTGGGGTTAGCCGACCTACCTCCGATGTTTTTTGACCTACGCCCAGTATTTACAGACAATTCTTACATGTCTTCCGATGTCTTTATACCCTCGCTGGGAAACGCCATGCCATCATCTGTGCCGCCTCCCACGTTGGAGACATCAAAACAGCCAGTAAATGGTTATCAGTTGCTGGTAGCCATGCTGCTGATGCCGCTGGCAAGCGCTTTAGCGGTGGCTGGCTGGACACTTTATGCCCTGCTCGCAAAACAACCCCTCTATGTGCTGGTACCGTTGAGTAGCGGTGTGCTGTTGGCTTGGCCGGCTTGGTATATCGCCAGGCGGGGAGACACCTGCCGCTTGATGCAATGGCTATTACTGGGGCTAGCGTTGGCGCTGGGCGGGTTTGGGATGGCTAGCCGACCGTGGGAGTTTTTGTTAGTGGGGGCTGGGCTTGGACTGGGAGGTGCGGTGATTACGACGGGCATCGCCCACGCCAAAGGCTGGATGCCTGGTCGTTGGGTGAGTCTTTGTGTCGCCCTTTTTCTGGCTTTAGCGGCGGGGGTAGGGTTTTCCTTGCGGATGGCGCCTCTGGTAGTCCAAGCCTATGGTTGGCGCGCGGCGCCACTTAGCCTGTTGATCCCTCTGTTTATGGTAATGCTGCTGCTGTGGCTTTTCGTAGAGTCACCCGAGTAACGCCGCCTATGAGTCTCACCTGTTCATTCTTACCTACTCTCTCACCTTCTGATTCTAAACCACTAGCGATAAAGGCCCATTTTATGACCATAGCGACATTTGCCGATTTAATGCAGGAAGCGCGTAAACAACCTAAGCCCCAGCGCCTGCTGTTTGTGTTCGTTCGCGCAGAGCTGCCCGATTTCCCTGATGCTGACCAGCGTCGTCGCTTCGAACAGGGTGAAGGGGGTGTGTTGGTGCCTGTGGTATGCGTAGATAAGTCGACGGAGGAGTTGACCAGCATGGCGGCGTTGGTTGAGGAGTCACGCCGTACTGAGATCGAATGGGATCTAGTTTTCACAGCTGCCATGGACGACCCAAAAGATGACGCCGAGGTTGAACGGCAGCTCCAGCGTATGATGGAGTCGCTGCAAATGGGTAATATCACCGCCTATCTTGCCTTCGATCATCACGGCAATGCGGTTAACGTCGGCTAGGGACGGTTACCATGGAGCACTATTTCCTCATCAAGCACCTGCACATGTCGGCCGCTGCGCTGAGCATCACGCTCTTCGTAGTGCGCGCCTGGTGGTCGGTGCAGGAAAGCCCGCGGCTCAACGCCCGTTGGGTCAAGGTATTGCCTCATCTTATTGATACGGCTCTGTTGGGGCTGGGGGTGACTTTGATGGTATTGCTTTCCGTATGGCCCTGGCAGCTTCCTTGGCTTGGCGCCAAGTTACTGGCGCTGCTGGCCTATATCGGTATTGGCACCATTGCGATTAAGCGCGGTGCAACGCCAACGGTGCGAGCCTTGGCAGCGGTAGTGGCGGTGGCTATCTTCGCCTACATGGTGGGGGCTGCCATACATCACAGCCCGCTTTCCTGGCTAGCCTGAATTGCGGCTACTTTCTGCCTCACTCCTCACTTTTATTGCGCCATTGAGTGGGCGGCATGGCCGCTCCGGTCGTGGCGCCCGAGCCGGGTGAGCAATTTCAGGTCGATATCGTCATAGGTGATTATCTCGCCACCATGAACTACGGCGAACTGCTCGGCATGCTCATGGCTGGAGAACGGCGCAAGGGTGTGGCCCATGCTGCCGCGCCGATCGTGGCCGACCACATACCAAGCGTCTGCTGCAGGGATAAAGGCATCGTCTTTAGGTGCTTCCCAGGGTGTCACGCCGACATCATGTACATATGCGTGTCGCAGCTGGGTCTGATTTTCGGGCTGCTGGAGGAAAACGAACATCTCCAGCGTAGAGCAGAACTTACGCGCGTCACTGTGGCTTTGCATAAATGCCTGACCTTTGGGGCCTTCGAATTCGGTGATAAACATACCGCATACATGGCAGATGTCATCGCCGCTAATAGGCTGAGGCGGCATCCCTTCGGCGCTGTCAGTGGCATTGTTGCAACCGGTCATGAGCAAAATAGTAAGGGCCAGAATGGGCAGCAGGGCGGGCATGGTCAATCCTCGTTAATAAAATGATGTTAAGAGATGATGTTAAGCGGTATGACGGTGGAAGCGACGGACGGCCAATAGCAGGGGCACCACGACCCAAACTAGCATTGCCAAGGGCGGCCAGGCAGAGTGGAACGCACCTTGCTGCGCGATAGCCGCGATACCGCTTTCTAGCTGTGTGCTGTCGAACCCCGACAGGTTGATCAAGCGAAAACTGTCGGTGGGATTGAGCAGCATCAGGTAGGGGAGCCAGTCGCCCCCCTGCTTGACGCCAACCAGTAGGGCCAGCAGTACTAGATCGAATACCAGCACGAACAGAAACCACACTCCTAGTGCCAGCCCGGCGGCCCGTGCCTTTTCGGTGACCGTTACGCTGATCAGGTAGGCAAAGGCCAAAAACACCCAGCCCAAGAGCACACTGCTGGCGATCAATCGTGCTAGGCCGACGGTTAGTTGGATAAGCGGTACGCCTTCAGCGCCCAACGCAATAACCATACCCGCGATACCAAAACCGAGTAGCGTGGCGACAGCCAGAATCATCCCATGGCCGAAGAACTTACCAAACAGCAACGCCGAACGACTTATAGGGTAGGTGAGTAGCAGTAGTAGCGTGCCGGCCTCCTGCTCACCAACAACGGCGTCGTAGGCTAGCATCAGCGCGATTAAGGGGATCAGAAAAACGGCCAGAGTTGATAAACTGACCAGGGTGGTGGCCAGTGAAGTAAAACCAAGACCGCCGCTCGCAGCGGCACCAAAGTAGGCAATACCCATTGCCAGAACGGCAAGGATCACGGTGATCGCCAGTACCCAGCGATTACGCAGGCCATCCTGGAACTCTTTGGCGGCGACGATGAACATGGCCTTCATGCGCTGGCTCCTAGCGTCAGTGAGGCGGGGCGAGTAGAAAAATGCGTGTAGAGATGCTCAAGGGTGGGTGGTGATAACTCGATGTCGTCGATATTCGGCATGGTGGTTAATTGACGTAGTACCTGCATTTTATTTTCCGCGGGCACGTTGACCTCCACACAGCGCTCATTGATTGGGATAGGCTCAAGGGACATGGCTTTCCAGAGCTGAGACTGCATGGCCAGCAATGTGCCGTGGATACGAAACGTGAGCGGTAGCTGTGCTTCTTCACGCAGCTGTTTAAGGCTGCCCAGGGCCAGGCGTCGCCCTTTGCCCAGGATCAAGGCGCGGTCGATATAGGGTTCGATGCCCGGCAGTACATGGGAAGAGAGCAGCACGGTACAACCGTTGTCGCGTAGGGCTTTTACCGCTTGATAAAAATCGCGGGTGGCCGCGGGGTCAAGGCCGGTGGTGGGTTCATCCAGCAACAATAGCCGGGGAGACCCTAGTAAAGCCTGGGCCAGGCCAAGGCGCTGACGCATGCCCTTGGAGTAAGTTTTAACGCGACGGTCGGCGGCTTCGACCAGGCCCACACGCTCAAGCAGAACCGTTACCTGATGGCGGTCAGCGCGCTTTAAACGAGCGAAATAGGTGAGCACTTCACGCCCGGTGAGCTGTTCGTAGAAGGTGACGTTTTCAGGTAGATAGCCCAACTGACGCCGTAGGCGTTCGGCATGTGGCCCGTCAGGAGCGCCACCGAGGACGTCAACGTGGCCCGAGCTGGGCGCAATTAAGCCCAGTATGAGTTTCATGATGGTCGTCTTGCCCGCGCCATTATGTCCCAGCAGGGCGAGCATCTCGCCTTCTTTGATGGTGAGATCCATTTTAGCTAGTCGCACCAGCGCCCCGTGACGCTTGGTAACTCGCTGTAGTTCTATTACTGGGTTCATGGAGCATTTCCTTCTCGGCCGGGCTCGCTCATCAAGGGCGCGCTGTCTCTGACCCCCGGGGGACGAAACACCGGGAACTGACGTTGCACCCAGCGCAGTGCCAACACCGCAGGGCTTTGCATCAACAGGCGCGCGGAGGGGTGGCGCCAGAGAAGATGATCCATGGCGTCATTGGGCTCATGAGCGGTGTCGCCGACACCGTTATCGTCAAGATCCCAACCCAGGTAGTCGCTCCAGTAATTGCCCGACCAATCCTGCTCACGGGTGGCGACATACATGACTTGCTGCTTATTAGCGATGAAGGCGTTGCCCGCCATTTGGTTATCCTCTGAACCGGCGGTGAGATGGATGCCAATGTCGCTGGCTGCGAAACGATTATTCTCGATACGATTGAACTGCGAGTTGTAAACGAACAGTGCCTTGCCGTCGCCGCCCGCTAGACGCCCCTCGCCATCTGCCCCCAGGGGCTGGGTGACGCCTTCGACACGGTTGCCGCTCAATAGGGAGTCGGTGATGTTGTTCATCAAAATGCCGTAGTTGTCGTCTGCTTCCGAACGGTTATCAACGACTTCCAGGCGTTTGGATTGCATCAGGGCGTAGCCGGTTCGGGTTCGTTGGGTCAGGTTGCCTTCAATACGATTGTCGAAGGAGTACATGTAGTGCACGCCATAGCGCAGGTCATGCAGGGTGTTGTCGCGCAGCACGTTGTGGCGGCTGCTGTCGAGATAGATGCCGTCGCGAGTCTGCGCAACATCGTTGGATTCAATAATTGAGTCACTAACGTTATAGAGGTGAATGCCGTTGCCGCGATCCTGAGAGCGCAGTCGGGTATCGCCACGAATGGTATTGCCTATCACACTGACGTTATTGACAGCATCGAGCCAGATGCCGAAGCCAGGCCCGCTTAGCTGGTTATTGCGGATGCTGCTGCCGTGAGCGGCGGGCTCGACAAAAATAGCGGCCTCCAGTGCTGTCAGGTTATCTCCCCAGTCTTCAATGCGGACACCTTCAAATATAATGTTGGGAGCTGCCAGCACCACCGCATGGCCGTGGCCTCCTGCATCGAGGATGGCTTGCAACTCGCCCCTAATATGCAGCGTGCGGTCAATAACCACACGCCCGGGGTAGCGTCCTGCAGGCAGCAGCAATTGATCGCCGTCGGTCGCCTGTTCGATCAACGGCTGTAACGGCTCACCAGGCGTGGCGAGCCAGTCGGCGGCATAAACCCCGCTAGGCAGCCAAAAAAGCCATAGCAGCGCCAGTAGGCAACCTAAATAGCCAGGGTGTCGTTTCATGGTGTTCTCCCGCAGCGGGCCGAAGGAATCGGCCCGCGTGTTGTCGTCAGGCGGGTTCGACTAGCATGCGACCAGTCATTTCCATATGCATTGCGTGGCAGAACCAGTTGCAGTAGTACCAGTGCACCCCGGCTTTGTCGGCGGTGAAGGTGACACTAGCGGTCTGCTGGGGGCTGATCTCCATCTGCACACCGTGGTTGACCATGCAGAAGCCGTGGGTCAGATCCTCGACCTGGTCAAGGTTGGTGATGACCACGGTCACCTCATCACCCTGTTTGACCTTGAATTCGGTCAGGCCAAATTGCGGTGCGATGGAGGTCATGTACACGCGTACTTTATTGCCATCGCGGATTACCTTGCTTTCGCCCTCCAGGTTGACGCCGTCTGCCTCGGCCATGGCCACGGTCTCGGCGAAGAAGGGGTCGTCTCGTGTCCATACTCGGCTTGGGTTGATCTGGTCGGCGCGTACCAGAATACAGTCGTGGGGCTCGGCATAAGTGGGGCCGTCATGCACCAGTTTCATTTCCTCACCGGAGATGTCGATCAACTGATCGTTTTCGGGATGCAGAGGGCCTACCGGCAGGAAACGGTCTTTGGAAAACTTCGACAGCACCACCAGCCACTTGCCGTCGGCATCCCGGGATTCGGTGAGACTGGCGTGGTTATGCCCAGGCTGGTAGTGGACATCGAGCTTCTGACGCAGGTAGTTGACGTCTTCGCCATTGTAGTGGCGAATGGCATCCTCAATATTCCACTTGGCTACCTGGCTATCGATGAACAGCGTGGTATAGGCGTTGCCCCGGCCATCGTAGGTGGTGTGAAGCGGGCCCAAGCCCAGTTCAGGTTCACCCACGATGGTATCGCGCGGTTCGATACTGTCGTCGAACAGCTCAGGCAACTTGTCGATGGCGATGATTGAGCAAGTGGGGGATAGCTTGCCGTTGGCGATGAAATATTTGCCATCCGGTGAGGTATTCACGCCATGGGGGTTCTTGGGGATCGGGATGTAACGTGTCAGTTGCGAGCCCTTGCGCCCATCCAGTACCGGCACGCTTGATTCACCCAGTGTCTTGTAGTTCCCGGCCGCCACGGCGGCTTCAATCGCTTCAACGTCGAATACCACGACCCAGTCGCGCTCGTTGCGCATGGTCTCGGTCAGGGTCATGCCCTTTTCCGAGTTGTAGCAGGTAGAGGCGACGAAACGACCGGTGTAGTCGGCATCGGTGTTATCGAGGTTGCCATCGACGATCACCTGCCAAGCCACGTCCATGCTTTCGGCATCGATAGCGTTGAACATAGTGAAGTAGTTGTCGGGGTTCTCCAGGTCGCGGCCGTCATTGATCTGGGGGATCGGCAGTTCGGCATTGGCGAAGACGTACTTGGTGTAAGGCACCTTCTGCAGGCGCAAACCGTGAATCGCCTGGACGTTGGGGATGGTGGTGACCTTGTCCGTCTTCATGATATCGAGACGAATGCGCGCAACGCGGGTGTTAGCCTTGTCGTTGATAAATAGGTACTTGCCGTCGTAGCTGCCGTCGGTCATGGAAATATGGGGGTGGTGGCAGTCGCCGTTGAGGAAATGGCTCGATTCGCCGAGTATCCGCTTCGACTCGTTGCTGATCCCCCAGCCAGAGGCGCTATCCACGTTGAACACTGGAATCCGCATCAGTTCGCGCATTGAAGGTACACCGAGCACCCGAACCTCGCCCGAGTGGCCACCGCTCCAGAAGCCGTAGTAATCGTCGAGCTCGCCGGGTGCAACGTCGATACCGTTGGCGCCGGCGGCCTGAACTTGACGGCTATTGAGTAACGCACCTGCGCCAAAACCACTGGCCAGGCCCGCCCCGGCAACGCCGGTGACGGCGGTATTGCGCAAGAAATGGCGACGGCCGATATCCTGAATATGGTCTTTTTTATCGCTCATGCTTGATTCCCCTGAGATCAGTCTTGCTGGTGAAGAGGGATGCGTTGCCATGCGGCCTGTTTGCCGCTGGCATCGGTATCCCGTTGGGTCTCAACGCTATTACCGCGCGATGACATATTGGCCGCCTTTTCATAGCGCGTGCGGCGCTTGACCATGGGCGGGCAACGCTGGTCGTCGTGGTAGGTCACTTGGCAGTCGAGACAGTAGTGGCACTCATTGGCATTGATGCGGCCGTCCGGGTGTATAGCGGCCACTTCGCATTCATTGGCACAGATTTGGCACGGGGTACCGCAGCTACCGCGGTGGCGCTTGAGCCAGTCGAACAGGCGTAAACGCGAAGGAATAGCCAACCCGGCACCCAACGGACATAGATAGCGGCAGTAGAATTTGTGGTTGAAGGCAGAAATCGCCACCAGTCCCAGAGCATAAATAACGAAGGCCCAGTCACGTTGGAAACGCAGGGTGATTGCGGTCTTGAACGGCTCCACTTCGGCGTAGCGTTCCGCGGTGCCGAGCGAATGTAGCGAGACTGCGAACAAGGCCAGCAGAATGATGTATTTAATCGCCCAAAGGCGCTCATGGAGCCCGAAGGGCACCTCAATCTGCTTAACGTTTAGTTTGCGAGCGACCTGGTTGACCAGGTCTTGTAAAGCGCCGAAGGGGCATAGCCAGCCGCAGAAAACTCCGCGGCCCCACAGCAGCAGGCTCACCGCCACGAACGACCAGAGAATAAATAGCATTGGGTCGATCAAAAATGAGGACCAGCTAAAACCGCTGATCAGCGAGTTGGTGAAGGTAAGGATATTGACGACTGATAGCTGGGCCAGCGAGTACCAGCCGATAAATACTAATGTGTATATCTTGAAACCCAGACGCAGTGGGTTCAGTACACGCGGGTGGCGCGCCAGCACATCCTGGAACAGCATGATGCCAGTGAGCACCAATAATCCGGCGGATAGCACAGCGATCTGGAAAGCCTTGTCGCGCCAAACCTGTACCCAGATAGGCTCTTCCACCAGTGCCTCAGGCCGTTCTATATAGGCCTCGGGAACACTGTAGTCGGCGCTAAAGCGGCTGAACTCGGTATCCAAGGGGCCAGAGGAGCGGCGAACCAGTAATTCCAGCTGCCACGGTTGTCCGGGGTCGAAGCCCGCCTCTTCGCGGACGATGAAGATGTCTCGCTCGGCCAGTGAGGGCGCGCCTTCGAGGGCCAGATCACCCAGGCGGATGTGATCGCGATCATGAAAGCTGACCCGGGTGCTGCCCTGTGAAAGCTCTATGCGATCGAAGATGCCGCCGCGCACATACCCTGAGCCCTTGAATGAGTAGTCACCAAGCCCCATGACGGCAATAGCGTGCTCGCCATCCTTCAGCTCGACCATTAGTTGGTCATAGCCAGTATCGCCGAGCAGGTTGCGGCCAGCGGTTGGTGGGTTGAGGTAGGTGTAAAACAGCTCGATAAAGGTTTTATCGGCGGGCTGTGGCGAGCGCAGGTAATCTTCGGCGGGCGTACCTACAAAGCTCTCATCGACCTCGCCATGGGTCAGTTGCAAACGGCGAATGGTGCCGTCGCCGGTCAGTTCATCCCAGTTTGCAGGGGCGAAAACGTCTTCTCGAACGCGTGCCGGTGGTGTCTGGGAGGGGGCGGCAATAAGCTGCTGTTCAGCGGCCACTTGCCTGGCGCTGCGCATGATGGTGTCGCTGACGACAATGACGGTCACCGTCGCACCAGAGATAGCGTCAAGATTGTCGCCGACCCTGAGCCTGTCATTGACGTGGGCTGATTCGTGCTCATCGGCGAAGCTATTCAGCTTCGACTCGGGAATGCCCACCAGCATGATCGGCTCTGAATGACTGAGGACGTCGGCCTGTACAATTTGCCCATCCAGATCAATCCCCACCAGTACATTGACCGGTTTGCCCGAGTAGGCGGGGATCGGAGCGACATCCACACTCTCAAAAGCGTAGCCGAGCAATTCATCGTCGCTGGCGAGTACACGGCTTACCGGCCACTGTGAATCCGCGGCTTCAAGACGCTCTGCCGTGGGAAACCCCTCGCGTACCTGCTCCAGTTCTATAGCTTGGGCGGGCAGTGTTATCGCTAGGAGTAACAGTAAGCTAATCCAGATGCCGGTTAGACGGCGCGGGCAAGCCACAGGGGACATCGTGGTTTCCTTTCGGGTCAAGAGCGTTATAGAACCGGTTCTAACAAGTGGTCGACGGCAGCTTTCACTTCGTCATCGCTCAAGCCCAATTGGCCTCCTTTCGGCGGCATTGCCTGAAAACCGTTAATCGCGTGGTCGTACAGGGTGTCCATGCCTTTTTCTAAGCGTGGCTCCCAGTGTTCGGCATTGCCGCGAATGGGAGCACCTGCGGCGCCCGTCATGTGGCAAGCCATGCAGGCTTGGTTATAGGTGGCTTCGCCATCTGCATGAGCGGTAACCGAAATAGAAGCAACAACGCCTAGCAACAGTATGGACGCGAGGGTTTTCATTGAAGTATTCCTTATGCATCTTTTGAGTTGAAATTACCAATTCGGCAACGTGGCAAGGTGGTTTATAGAGGTATACGAGTTGCTGAGTACTGATTTCTCAGTACGAGAAAAGGTATAAAGTTCACTTTAAAGAAATAAGGGGGGCTAATATTGATCTGGATCATTTTTAGTCTCGCGTACCCCTACAGAGCATTAGCTTATCCCTTAGTGGGTAGGCGATGACGTCAGTCGTTATTGTGATTTCAACTCGAAATTCAGACGCTTGGCTATGCACCACGGCGCTAGGGGCGTGGCGATGTAGAAATGTTTTTTACAGCGCGGATTATTTCAACATGTTCAAGTACTGGCGCAGCACTTCGGCATTGTTACGGCGCTCTTCCTTAGAGGCAAATACCAGAGTAACTCGCTCTTTCCTGGCACGTTGTGCAAGATCACGAAGAGACTCGCGATAAGAGGTTAACTCTTTGAGATAGCGACGGCGGAAGCCACTCCAGTCGAGTGAGCCATGATGAAACGCTTTGCGAAGTTCGCTGCTTGGGGCGACCTCCTTGCGCCATTCATCGATTTTGGCTTCCTCCTTGGACACCCCGCGCGGCCAGATACCGTCGACGAGGACACGATAACCATCTTTGCTTTGAGGTGAGTCATAGGCTCGCTTTAATTCAATATCCATCGCTATCTCGCAAGTAAATGAGTTTCCTTTTAAGCCTAGCTAGTGAGTCGGTTCCACTCTACTTGAATCCTAGTAAGCCCAGACAATAGCCATCAGTAAACCCCATGCCAGCACCCCGGCGGCCATAACGGTGTAAGTAGCAGACATCGTTGTTACGTCATTCGCTGAGCGTTTACACAGAGCCTGCAGCCCGTGGTAGACCAAACTGCAAGAGATGCCCAGTGCCACCAGTACTACCAGCGCATTGAACAACAGGCTGGGGATCAGCAAAGCGATCGCTGCGGACCAAAGTGGCAAAGGTGCTAGGGCTGCCAACAGATAAGCGTCGTGGTAGCTAATTGAGAGATCACGATCGCTATTGACCACCGCGTGAATTAGCCAGCCCATTACAAAGAAGGTGAGCAGCTCGGCCAGGAATAGAATGGTCGTGATGAAGCGCCACTGCCGATCGGCGAAGCCTGGAGCGAAGATATCTCCGTAGTGTGTACCGGCATAATAGAGCATCACGGGAGGTAACAACGACATTGGCAGCACGATGCACCAGGCCAGAGTGGCGATTGAAGGATGGCGTTGCTGGAGGTCTTTCCATCCCGCTAAATGGGTAAAGGGCAGTTGAATAATGGTTAGAGGGTTCATTGTCTAGCCTCGCAGTCAGTTGTGATCGTTGTGAGCTCAAAATATCATGTCGTGATATTATATTCAGAATTAAGGCTAGTTTGTATTTTGTCAAGTGTGAAGCTTGATTCCCTCTGTTTTAAGAGTGTGCAACCCATATCAGCATCAGTGGTACATGCCCGTGTGAAATCTGAGAAGTCATAGCATCAGCCTACCTCTAGAACGGCTATGTCCTGGTGAAAATCGCACAGAGTGGTTAGGTACTATTAAGAACCCCAGCCGCGTTCTGGCTCGAATTAATTCGTAATCTTAAATTTACCAAGGGTATCGCTCTTGCCAAAAATTGACCTGTGGCAATGTTGCTAGAGGGATTCTTCTGCTAATCTTAAAAATGTAAATAATATACATCTTAATAAACGTATGCCTTTTGGCTTCCCAGCCTAAGGTCGGATCTGACTAGCAAGGGAGTATGGCTTATGGCTGATGGTCTCACTAAATCAGCGGCCCGCAATATTTTCTACGGTGGTTCGCTGTTCTTCTTCCTGCTCTTTGCCGCGCTAACGGCTCATAGTCATTGGTACATGGTCAATGTCTCCACGGACAGCGAAGGTCTCACGGATTCTGTTAAGCATGGCAAAGAAGTGTGGGAAAAAAACATGTGTATCAACTGCCATAGCATTATGGGGGAGGGGGCTTATTTCGCTCCTGAACTGGGTAACGTCTGGGAACGCTATGGAGGCCATGAAAATCCTGAGGCTGCCCGATCGGGTATTAATGCCTGGATCCGCGCCCAGCCATTGGGGATCGAGGGTCGTCGTCAAATGCCAGCGTATGACTTTAGCGAAGAGGATATGAACTCGCTAATTGACTTTCTCGAATGGACCGATGGTATCGACAACCAGGACTGGCCCCCACATCCCGCTGGCTGAAGCTACCAGCCGAAGGATGAATCAAGGAGAACCGTACAATGAAATATGAAACCCAGAAGGTTGCTTTACCCTTTTTTATGGTGGCCATGGCGCTATTTACGCTACAAATAGTCTTCGGACTACTGGCCGCCACCGTCTATGCTTGGCCCAACTTTATGGCCGAAGTGATGCCCTTTCATATCATGCGTGTCAGCCATACCAATCTGTTGATTGTGTGGCTGCTGATTGGTTTTATGGGCTGTACCTACTATCTGATGCCAGAGGAAGCCGAGCGGGAAATCCATAGCCCCAATCTGGCGTATATCCAGCTGGCGATCTTTGCTTTTGCTGGCGCCGCTGCTCTGGTCGGCTACCAGTTCGGTATCCATGAAGGGCGCGAGTTTCTTGAGCAACCGTTCTGGGTGAAAATACTCATCACCATTTCTTTTCTAATGTTTCTTTTCAATACCAGCATGACGCTGCTCAAGGGCCGCAAGACCGCTATCAATCTGGTGTTAATGCTGGGGCTTTGGCTAGCGGCAGTGTTTTGGTTATTCGCTTTCTACAATCCGACCAACCTGGCGGTAGATAAACTCTACTGGTGGTGGGTGGTGCATCTGTGGGTGGAAGGCGTATGGGAGTTGATCATGGCTTCCTTGCTGGGTTACCTGCTGATCAAAATGACCGGTGTGGATCGCGAAGTGATCGAAAAATGGCTCTATATCATTGTTGGGTTGGCACTGTTCTCCGGCCTGCTGGGCACCGGGCACCACTACTACTGGATTGGCGCACCTGGCTACTGGCAGCCCATCGGCAGTATATTCTCGACGCTTGAAGTGGCGCCTTTCTTCGCCATGGTGGTATTCGCCTTTACCATGTTCTGGAAGGGCAGTCGTAACCACCCTAATAAAGCGGCCATGCTATGGGCCTTAGGCTGCCCAACCATTGCCTTTTTCGGCGCTGGTGTGTGGGGCTTTATGCATACCCTCTCGTTCGTGAATTACTACAGCCATGGCACTCAGGTAACCGCCGCTCATGGCCATCTAGCTTTCTATGGTGCTTATGTGATGCTGATTCTTGGCGTGATTACCTACGCCATGCCGCAGATCCGCCGTGTGCAGCCTTATAACCAAGTGCTGAACATGTGGGGCTTCTGGATCGTCACCAGTGCCATGTGCTTCATGACGTTTACCCTGACCTTCGCCGGGGTCGTGCAGACTCACTTACAGCGCGTCTTGGGCATGAATTACATGGAAGTGCAGGATCAATTGGGCCTGTTCTACATCATGCGTCTGGGCGCTGGTGTGGCCGTGGCAGTGGGGGCGATCATGTTGCTCTACTCCTTCTTCGGGCCCGCCCGAGAGCAGGTGCCCGCCGGCGGCACACAAATTACCGCTGGGGCAGGCTCGGCCTGAACTTAACGGCCCTGCGGGGCCGTTTTTACTTTCTTTATTTATTTTCCGGCAATGGAGTCTTCCCATGCCTCTTTCTTCTGTCGCTAATCCTATCGATGAGCGTGAAATACCTTTCTACGAGAACGTCGGCAACGAATGCGCTATGTTTGAGCACGCCTTTCGTCAACGTTTGCCGCTGTTACTTAAAGGCCCCACCGGGTGTGGTAAAACACGTTTTGTTAGCCATATGGCCGCGAAACTAGGCCGTCCACTATTCACTATTTCATGTCACGACGATCTGACTTCAGCCGACCTTACAGGCCGCTATCTGTTACAGGGCGGCGAGACCCGCTGGGTCGATGGCCCGCTTACTCGAGCAGTGCGCGAAGGGGGGATCTGCTATCTCGATGAGGTGGTGGAGGCGCGTAAAGATGTCACCGTGGTACTTCACCCGCTCACCGATGACCGCCGACTACTTCCGTTGGAACGTACCGGGGAACTGCTCGAAGCGCCGGATGACTTCATGCTGGTAGTGTCTTATAACCCTGGCTATCAGCATATTCTCAAATCGCTTAAACCGAGTACCCGCCAGCGCTTCCTGGCCATGTCATTTGATTTTCCACCACCCAAAGTCGAGCGCGATATTGTCGCGCGGGAGAGTGGTTTGCCCGGTGAGCAGTGCGCCGCGCTGGTCAATCTTGCCGCCAGCCTGCGGGCCATGAAGGGACAGGATTTAGAAGAGGGTGTTTCTACTCGCCTATTGGTTTACTGCGCTACCCTGATTGCTGCCGGGGTGCCCATTTTGGAAGCTGCCCGGGCTACCTTGGTGGAGCCGCTGAGTGATGACGCAGATGTTCAGGAAGGGCTGATGGAAGCCATTCAAGCAACCTTTGGGTGAGGGCACGGCATGCTTGATTTTCTTGAAGTCGAAGAGTTTGTAGGCCGCCATTGGCACCGTTGGGCTTCCAGTGCGGCAAGTTACCCTGACCATCCCGAAGCCGCAGTGCGCCTTGAAACGCTGCGGCCTATGCTCGGCGTCTTTTTCCGCGCCGGAGGCGGCGAGGCGGGTATCGATGTTGCTGCTATTGCGGGGCGTAGTTCGTCGCATCGCTTATCCTTACGTCAAAGGCTTGGGCTTGATGAGGAGGTGCTCGATCAAGCACGCCGTGACGAAGAAAGCCTGTTGTTACCGCCACGCATTGCCCTGTTCGCCGAGGCTTCCTTGAACCGGGATCTCTACCTTTGGCTGGTAGCGTACCTGGCGGCGACCCAGCATGTGCACGTCGTCGACGATCCGCTACAGCAAGGCCTTCTCCAGCTGCGTGAAGTAAATCGGGCGACTCGGGCAGTGTTGGCCCACTTCCCTGGGCTCGCTCATCGCCACGCCAGATTATGTCAGGCATTGCTGGCCATTCGCCCCCAGCGCAAGCGCTTGCCGTCGATGGAAGCAGCGCTTGAATCCGTTCTCTGTGCCCAGCTGGGAGAAACGCCGCCCGAGGCAGGCTGGGCCGAAGTGATGCATATCGCCATCCTTGATGACTCCCTTCCTTTGGACAACTTCCATGCGCCGCGTGGATACCGGCCGCCACTTCCGGTGCCGCTATGGGGGCAAGCCGTAGCCCTGGGGACTAATAAACAAGCACGAACCGAGCAGGAAGATGATGAGGCACCGGTCGCGGGCAAGGATTCGCCGGAAGATGACCACGGTAAGCGTAAGGCTGACCGGCGCGAGCAGGATCAGGCCGACCGCGATGACTCTTTAATGCTCAATGCATCCGAAAAGATGCTTTCCTGGGCCGAAATGGTCAATCTCAATCGTCATGTAGAGGATGAAGACGATGATGAGGCCAAACAGGCGGCCGATCAGATTGATGAAATTGTGCTCAGTGCTAACCGTAAGAAGGCGGCTTCCAAGCTAAAGCTTGATCTTGATCTGGCGCCGGGTGAGGTGAGTGGGGGAAGGCTGCGTGGGCGCCATACCTATCCGGAATGGAATCATCGTAAGAAAATCTATATGCCTGACCACTGTGTGGTACTCAGCGATGTCCAGAGCGAGGAGGGGGAGAACTGGCAGCCGGATGAAACGACAAGACGGCGCATTCGCCGAGTCCGACGCGAGTTTGAAGCACTTAGGCCGCGTCGTGAGACGCTACGTGGCCAGCTGGATGGCAGCGAGCTGGATATGGACGCCGTCATTCGCTCCCGCTGTGATCTGGCGGCTACCGGTGAAGCCAGCGACCGTCTCTATCAAGCTAGCCGTACCCAGGCGAGAGATTTGGCGGTTTCGATCCTGGTCGATGTATCCCTTTCCACTGAGGCCTGGCTGGAAGACCGGCGGGTGCTGGATGTGGCTAAAGAGGCGCTGCTGGTATTGGGGCACGGCCTTGCGGGGTGCGGCGATGACTATGCCATTCACAGCTTTACCTCCCACCGTCGTCACCGTGTTTGGGTCAATACGCTGAAAAGTTTCGATGAGCCAATGGGCGAGCGGGTGTCACGGCGGATCGCAGCGCTCAAACCAGGCCACTACACGCGTATGGGGCCCGCTATTCGGCACCTTTCCCAAGCACTTGCCAAACGGCCCAATCGGCACCGGTTACTGTTACTTCTGACCGACGGTAAGCCTAACGATACCGACTATTATGAAGGGCGTTATGGTATAGAGGATACACGCAAAGCGGTACTTGAAGCGCGACGGGAAGAAGTGCGCGTGTTCGGGGTAACGATTGACCGGGAAGCGGGGCGCTATATTCCTCATCTGTTTGGGCGAGGTGGTTATGCCATTGTCCAGCGTCCGGAGCATCTCGCCTTGGCGCTGCCGAGTATCTACCGCCAGATTGTTGCTTCCTAAGGAGGTTATCTATGTTGCGCTTGCGCCTCGTAGCGGCGATTAGTCTGTGGTCTTTGGTCGCTTTAGGGATAGTCGTGCCGCTGGTATGGCTTATCAATAACCGAGATTGGGGCGTGGCGCTGATGTTGCTGGTTCCCTTTATCGTTTATGGTTTGATGCGGCTGGGTCGGTTGCTGGAAGCCTGGGCAAATGCCGCGCAGCGGCCTTGAGGTACTGATTCCGCACTTCGCTAAAGCCAATCCTGTGAGGCTACCCCACTAAATGAAAGCGACCGGCCAGGTAGCCCGCGGCAATCAGCGTTAACGTTAATAGTGTCAGGGCAATGAAAACTCCCTTCCAGGCTGGGGTCGCGGCGCGCAAGTTTAAATAGACCATGAGCACACAGTGGGCTTTGAAACCGGTCGCCATCATTATCATGGCGGCTGACCATAGGGGAAGCGCCTGCCAGTCGGTGGTCTGATCTAGCCGAGCGGAAACCATGGAAACCAGGGTTAGCGCCATTAATACGCCCCAAGTAATCAGTAAACGTCGTGTACCGGGCAGTGCCCTCATTGTTTCCTCACAAAATTATCTCAGCAGATAAATCAGTGGATAAAGCAGGATCCAAATCAAGTCCACCATATGCCAGAAGGCTGCCGCCGTTTCTACGTTCTCGGTGGAGGTGCGCCAGCTCACTAAGCCTAGTAGCGCTAAGCCGAACACAACGTGAGCAAAATGGAAGGCGGTTAAACCATAGTAAAAACCAAAAAAAACGTTCGTTTCTGGCGTTATTCCAGCGGCAAACTTACTTGTATACTCAAAAACCTTAATGAGACAGAACAGTAGGCCCAACAGTATAGCGGCGCCTAACCACTGTCGGCTGCGCTGTATGCGCTTAGCGCTTATCGCCTCAACGGCAAAGGCTACAAAAAGCCCACTGGTCAAGAGCACCAGGGTATTGAGGCCGCCCAGCACCGGGTCAAGCTGATGTTGGGATTCATTGAATAGTGCAGGGTCAAGGGCGCGTTGACCTGCATAGAGCGCAAAGAAGGCGGTGAAAACCAGCATTTCGCTCAGTATCAATACCCACATCAGTGGATTGCCAGGTAGCGCTGAAAGCGGCCCCCAGCCGGGATTGGGCAGGTCGTGCCTCATTAATACTCCGCTCGGTAAGCGTTGTGCCGAGGTATCAGGGCTCATTAGTTTTCGTCAATATATTAAGTGCATTTTAAATGCATGTTAATTTTGGTGCAATATTTCTCTTATTTGACACGCGTCACTACCCAGCGCCACGGTAATGTTTAGCATCAGTGGCCTAGTGTTTGCCGATAATGCCTTTACTTCGGAGTGACTGTTATGTCATTACTGCCTTTATCTTTATCCATGCCCTCTTTTTCAATTTCCCCTCCTATAACGCTTAGCCATTTGATACGTCTCCTTGATCCACGGGTACCTTTTACAATTAAGCAACGTATAGTCGAGCCTTTACTCAACCGTACTTTTGCTATGCCGCTTGCAGAGGGGGAATTCGATGCTTTGGAAGGTCGGCGCATTAGCCTCACCATCGCCGATTTAGGTGTGACGCTAAGTCTGACGCTTGAATCCCAGCGCTTGATATTATGTCGCGAGAAAGGCGAGGCAACCATTCGGGGAGGTTGGCGTGAATTCTTGTGCCTTGCCACGCGCCGCGAAGATCCCGACAGCCTGTTTTTCCAGCGTCGCTTAATCATTGAAGGGGATACAGAGCTTGGGTTGACGCTCAAAAATCTACTTGACGGTTGCGAGGAAGGCCTTGCACAAGGGCGTGTGGGGGAACTGTTGTTGGGGCTGGAGCGTTTGGTACGTAAAGAGTGACCCAGGCTTCTGAAATGTTCACAAGCGGCCTCGGGATATCCCGAGGCCGCCCATTATTAAGCTGCGTCGAGGGGGCGCGAGGGGCCAAAGTGCTCAAAGTGTCGGCGATCCTCGTCGACACCCAGTTCGGACAAAGCGCTGTTAATCGCTGTCATGAATCCTTGGGGGCCGACGAAATAGCAGCGCGCCTTAAGATCAGGCAGGTAGTGAGCTAATAAGCTGTGGTCGATACGACCAATATGTTCGGCTTCGTTGCCGCGCTCATGAATACGGACAGCCTTAAGACGTTGAGGATACTCGCTCTTCAGCGCTTCTAATTCGCCTTTAAAGGCCTGGTGGTCGGCATCCAGGGCAGCGTGTAGATAGGTGACTTGCCGCCCAAGGGACAAGGCATGTCTTGCCATGGGGAGCAGGGGCGTTTGCCCAACGCCGCCGCTGGCAAGCAGCAGAGGTTCGTCACCTTCAATCAGCGTGAGGTCACCTGCTGGTGGTAACAGTTCCAAGGTGTCGCCGGGTTGTAAGACATCGTGGAAGTGGCGGCTGACTTGGCCCTGTTCTTCGCGTTTGATCGAGATTCGATAGCTTTGGCCATTTGGCGTGTCTGAGAGGCTGTAATGCCGATAAACCAGCTCGCCATTAATGGTTAGACGTACACCGATATACTGACCTGGCTCATGGTCAGCCACACGTCCTCCATCCTCGGGCTCAAGGATAAAAGAGCGAATTACAGCACTTTCCTGATGGGTACTGGCAATCTTGAAACGGCGTGTGCCGCGCCATCCCCCCGGGCGCTGCTCAAACTCACGATAGCGCTGGTCTTCGAGGTCAATTAACAGGGCGGCAAGCTCGTTATATAGAGCGCCCCACGCATCGGCGATTTCCGGGGTGACGGCGTCACCCAGCACTTCGCCAATCGCTGCCAGCAGGCATTCACCGACAATAGGGTACTGCTCGGGAAGAATCCCTAGCGAGACGTGTTTACTGACCACAATATCCAGAGTAGCACGCGCCTGAGCTGGATTACTGCGTAGTTGCACATAGGCCAACACGGCGTTGGCCAGGGCACGGGGCTGACCACCGCTTTGCTGATGAACCTCATTAAAGAGCGGCTTGACCTCTGGGTAGCGGGTAAACATCAGCGGATAGAAGCGCTGTGTAATCGCATTCAGGTGTTCGGCCACGACGGGAGCTGTCGCGTTGATCAGCTTTTCCTGCTCATGTGTTAGCACGGATAATACCTCAAGCGTTAAGATTCATTACATATGCATCTTAACGCCAAAAGCGATAAATACCAACCATGCCGGGGCTTTGTTGAGGAGAGGGGTTGCTAGCCATTTGAATAACAAGGCCTGAATATAATGCAAAAGCGCCTGTCATTGATCGGCGATGAAGCTTATCTGAGTCTATAAGATGCATTTTTGATACTTGTCATGGTTTTTGTAATTAGCCTAGCGCACAATGCAAATCCAAGTAATTCAGTGGGGTATTATGCTATGTCGACTATCACCTCCTCCCAACCTGCCTCCAAGCTCAAGCAACTGCCATTGTTACGGCTGGCTTTTCGGCCCTTTTTCCTGTTGGCCGCGCTGTTCAGTATTTTATCTCTACTGGTATGGCTGGGCTTTTGGCATGGCAATATTTTGCTGCGCCCTTATGGCGGCCTGGTGTTCTGGCATCAGCATGAAATGTTGTTTGGTTTTGCCGCAGCAGTGATCGGAGGGTTTTTGCTTACCGCTGTACGAAACTGGACAGGCTTGCCGAGCTTAAATGGCGGGCCGCTATTGGGACTGGTGGTGTTATGGCTATTGGGTAGAGTGCTGATGGCTTTTCCCATGGATTTGCCAGGATGGCTGTTGCTGGCGGTTGACCTTGCATTTCTTCCAGTGGTCGCCATTACTATGGCGCGTCTGGTTATTACCGCAAAGCGTTGGCGCAACTTGATCTTTATACCTGTGCTGTTGCTGTTTGCCACGGCTAACCTGGCGATGCACTTAGGGGTGATGCAGGGTGACGCCGAGCTGATCCGCCAAGCCGCCTACTTGGCCGTACTGTTAATCACACTGATGATGACCGTAGTGGGCGGACGTGTGATTGCCATGTTCACTGCCAATCGTTTGGGCCGCACCAAACCTGAACCTATTGCTTTGCTCGAAGGAGTGACGCTGGTGAGTACGGCTGGCGTAGTCGTGCTGCAGTTGGTCATCATGTTGGGGGTTGCCATTCCTGCTTTATTAATGGGGGGAGTGATGCTCTTGGCGGCGTTGGCCAACACTGTTCGCATGGCGCGCTGGGGTGGGCTGCATAGCTGGCGTGAACCTTTACTTTGGGGGCTGCACGGTAGCTACGCCTGCATTCCGCTAGGGCTTATCATGTGGGTCTTGGCACTCATGGGGCTGATGCGCGTTGAACTTGCCGTGCACGCCCTGACCATTGGTGGCATGGGCACCATGATGCTGGCCATGATGGCCAGGGTTTCGCTAGGTCATACGGGCCGCCCCATACGCACTTTGCCCGGTATTGGTGTGGCGCTGGGCTTAATGCTAATAGCCGCCTTGGTGCGCTCACCCGTCTTGGCGTTATTTCCCCAGATCACCCACTGGACCTATACGCTGAGCATCATCTTCTGGTGCGTTGCCTACGCAATATTCGTAGTGCACTACACTTGGCCGTTGATGCAGGCGCGAGTCGACGGTCAGGATGGCTGAACGAATAATAGATGGCGCCTGCATCCGTCCGGATGCAGGCGTATTAAAACCATTGAGGTATTCAAACGCTCATTAGCGATCAGCCAGGGTGACCCGGGCACCGCCAAAGGCAAGACTGCGTGGGTTAGCCACTGGACGGTTGTTGGTGAGGCGGGTAATGCCTACCCCGCAACGGCCCACCATCCAGATCAGGCAGGCTGTAAAATAGAGGTAGCCCAGAGCCCAGGGGGCTACTGCCGGTAGCCCGATCCAGCCCAGTAGATGCCAAATGGCAGTGAACAACACCCCGCCTAATAGCCCTAACCAAAACGTTCTAATCTGAAACTGCAAATGGGAAGCGACCCACTCCTCGGCATCGTTTCTTTTCATGTGGGCAATGAGTACCCCTATGGGGGCGGTGACCACCGCTAATACGCTACCCAGAAAGAGCATATAGACAACGATAGCCGTGCCACGTCCGCGGCTTTTCTTAAACGTATTAGAGGAAGTCGACGTTGAAGTGGCCGCGGAGTGAGATGCGGAGGGTATAGAGGATGGGGAGATAGCCATAGAGTACCTCATTCGGCAAAGTGGGAATCATTAATAGCGCGTTAAAATGCATTTTTAATGCATTTATTGTAGAGCAACTATGCAGAATTTCCTTAGCTGAAATTAATATGGTTGTTTTTAGTGATCGTTAGACATTGACGGTGGGGATACGCATTAGTCCTGCCAACTGCGGGTAACGATTGGACAACACATCTGCCAAGGTATAGCGGTCAAGCACCTCCAGAAACGCTGACAATGCTTCGTTTAGAATGGGCTGGAGCCGACAAGAAGGGGTGATGATGCAGTTGTTATCGCTATGAAAGCACTCGACTAGCTCCATGCCATGTTCCATTTCGCGCACGAGTTTACCCAGCACGATAGTAGCGGGGTCTCGCGTGAGCAATAGGCCACCGTTCTTGCCCCGAATAGCGGTAACGTAGTTCTTCTGGCTAAGCTCCTGAACGACTTTCATCAGGTGATTGCGAGAAATATCAAAGGTCTCTGCGATCTCATTGATAGTAGAACGCTCTTCGCCTTTCACGGCGAGGAAGATCAACACGCGTATTGAATAATCGGTGAATCGAGTGAGATGCATGGAGTGTGCTTTGCTCCGAGAGTAATCCAACTGTAAAAGAAACATGTTGTATGAACGTTCAGTAAGTTGCAATCAGAACATGGGGGTACTAATGCTGACCTGAGTCAAGAAGGAAAGCGTTATTGCCTTAGCTCAAGCTGGTCAAAGTACGGTTTCAAACGGCTTACCAGCGCATTCATCTGAGCTGTAGATGGAGTATTGGCAACTGGCTGAGAATAGGTGGGATCGAAGCATTGCTCGCTGCGGGCCACCTGCAGCGCATAGTGGCGCACCCCACAGTCGGCAAGACTCAGTGCCAGGCGTTCCACATCGGTAAGCTGAAAATCTTTCCAGTGAATGGTGGTACGGCACTCGAAATTGAGTCCGCTGTCGAGCAAAGCCTCCAAGCTACGGGCATGCAACTGCCAGATGCCGGGACGGCCGCAGATGCGGTCAAACTCTTTTCCGCGTCCTTTTACATCCAGCCCCACCCAGTCAAGGTGCGGTAATAGCTGGGTGAGGCGGTCAGGATAAGGGCCGGCGGTATGTAGTCCCACCTTAAAGCCCAATGCTTTCACTTCCTTTACTGCATCGGACAAACCGGCATTCAGGGTGGGCTCACCACCGCTGAAAACCACCGCTTCCAGCAGGCCTTGCCTGGTGCTCAGGAATTCCCGTATCGCTTGCCACTCTTGGGGTTCACCTCGGCGCGACGGGATCATGTTGGGATTGTGGCAGTAGCCGCAGCGTAGCGGGCAGCCTTGGAGAAAGACAACACACGCCAGATGATCGGGATAATCCAGTGTGGTCATGGGCACAAGGCCGGCAATCGGCAGCCGAACCGAAGCTAATTTAGTTGTGATGTCGTCAAGTGTCGTCTGCATAGCCATAGTGATATCCCCCTGCTGGGGCGCCTGTCGCCAGACCCCCCAGCTGTCGTTAGAGAAAAGTGAGGGCTAGCTACCGAGAGGCGGCGGCTTCAGTAAAATGGCGTCGCTCCTGGTGTTCGGCACGTTTGCCGATATTGAACTGACTTACCGGGCGGTGGTAGCCCATGACGCGGGTCCAGACTTCGCAGCGCTGGCGCTGCTCAGTGGGCAAGCTAGCATATTGAGAGGTTTGCATTAGCGTGTTCCTTAAACGAGTTGAGAAAAAGTGAGGCAAATGCCTCAAGCCGTGGCGGCGTCGATTGCGCTCGCCGTTTTTGCCCAAAGTGCTTCGTCGCACTTGGGGCAGAACTCATGTTCACCCGACAGGTAGCCATGCACCGGGCAGATCGAAAAGGTGGGGGTGACTGTGAGGTAGGGTAAGCGAAAGTGAGAGAGCGCCGTTTTAACCAGCTTACGACAGGCGGAGGCCGAGGTAATCCGTTCGCGCATATAGAGATGCAATACCGTGCCACCGGTATAGCGAGTCTGTAAGGGGTCTTGATGGCTCAGTGCCTCAAAGGGATCATCGGTATGACCCACCGGCAATTGACTGGAATTGGTGTAGTAGGGCGCCTCGGGTGTACCGGCTTGAAGAATGTCAGGAAAGCGAGTTAGATCCTCCCGGGCAAAGCGGTGAGTGGTGCCCTCTGCCGGGGTGGCTTCAAGGTTATACATGTGGCCTGTCTGTTCTTGAAATTCGCGCATCCGCTCCCGAACGTGGTCAAGAAGATCCAGTGCCAGCTGTAGCCCTTGGGCGTCGGCGATATCGCAGCGATCCCCAGTAAAGTTGCGCACCATTTCGTTGAGCCCATTCACACCCAGAGTAGAGAAATGATTGCGTAACGTGCCCAGGTAGCGGTGGGTAAAGGGGTAGAGCCCCTGATCCATTAGTTGCTGAATGCGCTCGCGCTTGAGTTCGAGGCTATCGCGCCCGAGCGACAGAAGGCGATCCAGCTCGCTGAACAGCCCGGCCCGGTCGCCGGCAAAGCGGTAACCTAACCGGGCACAGTTGATCGTCACTACTCCCAACGATCCGGTTTGCTCCGCACTGCCGAACAGACCGTTGCCGCGTTTGAGCAGTTCACTCAAATCAAGCTGCAGGCGGCAGCACATGGAACGCACCATGTGGGGTTCCAGATCCGAATTGAGAAAGTTTTGAAAGTAGGGCAGTCCGTACTTGGCGGTCAGTGCGAAGAGCCGCTCGGCGTTGTCGCTTTCCCAGTCGAAATCATGGGTGATGTTATAAGTGGGTATCGGGAAGGTGAACACACGCCCGTGGCGATCCCCGGCCTCCATGACTTCCAAATAGGCCCGGTTGATCAAGTCCATTTCAACCTGCAGTTCGCCGTAACTGAATGGCTGCTCCTCTTCGCCGATAACCGGTACCTGATGGCGCAAGTCGCCGGGGCAGACCCAGTCGAAGGTTAGGTTGGTGAAGGGCGTCTGGCTACCCCAGCGCGAAGGTACATTTAGGTTGTAGATGAATTCCTGAAGCGCCTGCTTAACCTGCGCGTAGGTTAGGCCGTCCTTGCGCACGTAGGGTGCCAGATAGGTATCGAAAGAGCTGAAGGCTTGTGCCCCGGCCCACTCGTTCTGCAAGGTGCCAAGAAAATTAACCATTTGCCCCAGGGCACTTGAAAGGTGGCGGGGCGGGTGGCTTTCGGCTCGTCCCGGTACCCCATTAAATCCCTCTAGAAGCAAAGTACGCAGCGACCAGCCGGCGCAATAGCCGCACAACATATCCAGGTCGTGAATATGCAAATCACCTTCCCTATGAGCTTCCCCCACGGCGTGGGGGTAAATCTCATCGAGCCAGTAGTTGGCTATCAACTTGCCCGAGACGTTGAGGATTAAACCGCCCAATGAATAGCCCTGGTTGGCATTGGCGTGAACACGCCAGTCGGCGCGTTGGAGGTACTCATTGACCGTCGAGGCGACGTCAATATGATACTTTGCTACCTGAACGCTTGTGGAGCTTTTCACCCAATTCACCTATATATGCTAGATTTAATAAAAATAAATACTATATGTGGTGTTAAAGGGTAAGCGTTCAGGATTTTGCAATAAATGACCCAGGTCAAAAATGGTGGGAAAAATAGTAAGGCGTGGTGGCGCCTAGGCTATTGTTTTAGCCGGTCATCGTGCGGGTGTTATCCATACCGGGTCGGCCGTACCAGTAACCGTCGCAGATTTCAGCATCCACCAGCGTCAAAGGATCGGGCGTAGGTAACCTGCCGTGGCGGGCCTGGTCGAAAGCCTTGACCACCTCGGCCATGCCTTCCGCCCGTGGGCTGAGACGTGCCACTGATACCCCCATATCCGCCATGACCGTAAGTTCATGGCGTAGATCCTGACAGGCGCTGGAAAGGGTTTGAATACCGTTCAGGGTGAAAACATCGCGAGACTCTTGTGAACGCAGCACTAGGCCTTCGGGGTATTTTTGACAGACAAACTTGCAGCGATCCTTAGGTGTTTGATGGCGCCGGGCGGTAAAACAGCGTGACGACCAAGCCAAAGGGAGATGACCGTAGGCGAATACTTCGCATGGGTGGGAAATGCCTTCCTGGTGGCAATCGTGAATAAGCTTGGCTAAGTCTTGCTGTGACATTTCCACCGGCGCTTGCCAACGCCGCATGCCGGCACGGGCCATAACGCCCAGTGTCGCCGGGTTGTAGAGGTTGAGCGCAGCACCGGCGATGAACGGCAGTCCGGCACTGGAGAGTCGTTGCAGGGCGCTTTGGTCATTGGCCTCGACGATAAAATCACCGTTGTCACACAGCTTGCGCAAGTCACGCAGGTCGGCTTCGGACTCGATCAAGGTCTGGCTGGCGAGTACTACCTGCTTGCCCGCCTGGGTGAGCTCGCGCCCAATGCCTAGCCAGTCGTCCAGTTTCATATCGCGACGCCGCGAGCAGACAGTTTCGCCCAGGGTAATAATCTCTACCGGCCAGTCGGCCGCCTCGCGGTAGAAGTCGGTGTAGCGTTGCCGAGTCCAGTAAAAAAGCACCGGCCCGAGGGAGAGTTGAAGAGGGCTGGTTGATAAGGTCGGTGATAGGGGAGGTGTAGTGTTCGGCATAGTAGGCTCCTATTTCCAGCGGCGCTCGTAGGCGCCTAGGGTAGTGATGGCACCTTCGGAAAGCTCGGCAAGGCCAGCCATCCAGGCGGGTTCTGGATCAAAGCGCTCAGGCTGAGCCTCTAGGCGGTTGAGCGCCTGACGCCAGATCCCGGCCACTTTAGAGACATAGGCAGGGCTGCGCTGACGACCTTCAATTTTGACCGCGCTGATACCCAGGTCGCGTAGCTCCGACAATAGCTCCAGGGTATTGAGGCTGGTAGGTTCCTCAATGGCATGATAAGTCTCACCCGTTACCTCAAAGCGCCCCTTGCATAGGGTGGGGTAGCCCGCGCGCTCGCCTTCGGCGTAGCGATCGATCAGGACATTGTTAAGGCGCGACTCTAAGCCTTGAGGCGTTTCTTCCCAGCGGACATGAGCCGCTGGCGAGCAGACGCCCCGGGTATTGGGCGATTCGCCGGTCAGATAGGAGGAGAGATAGCAGCGTCCTTCGGCCATGATGCACAGGCTGCCGAAAGCGAACACCTCAAGTTCTACCGGTGTTTGCTTGGCCAGGTCGCATACCTGCGTGATTGACAGCACCCGTGGCAGTACGGCGCGCTTGATGCCGAAATGCTGGTGGTAAAAGCGTAGCGCTTCATGGCTGGTCGCCGAACCCTGTACTGAAAGGTGCCGCGAGATCTCGGGGTGATGGCGAGTAGCGTAGTCGAGCAGTCCCATATCGGCGAGAATCAGCGCATCCACGCCCAGTTCGGCGGCCTGGTCTACGGCCCGAGTCCAGTGTTGCCAGCCATCGGGCTGGGGATAGGTATTAATGGCGCAAAAAACGCGTTTGCCATGTCGGTGGGCGTAATCGATCCCCTCGCGGGCACGTTTGTCGGTAAAGTTTAGCCCGGCGAATTGCCGTGCGTTGGTGATGTTCTGGAAACCGAAATAGACAGCGTCGGCACCTTCATCTACGGCGCGCTTGAGGGCGGGCAGGTTGCCAGCGGGACATACAAGCTCCATAGCGAGACTCCTTGCGGGAAAAGTCCGAGCATTTTAGTCACCTATTTTTTGTCGGCTTTTGACACAGGTCATATCGGGGTGGCTTTCAAAAGAGGATAACGCTGCAGAGTAGGCAAGCTGGATGCAGGCAGTTTTTAAAACGTATATTGTATGAATATTAACCAATGCTTGCTGCACCCACTTCAAGAGATCTTTTTCAGAGACCTTTTTCAGATAACTCTTCTAGAGCCCCTTTTCAGAGACCTATTCCTCAGAGACCTATTCCAATCATGCAAGATGAACTGCTCTTCAACCGCCCCCTGGTAGAGAAATATGACCGCCCAGGCCCGCGGTACACTTCTTATCCCACTGCGCCCCAGTTTCATGCCGCGTTTGCCGAGGATGATTACCGTAGCGCCGCCGAGCGCAGTAATCGGGCCGCAGAACCCAAGCCACTTTCGGTCTATGTGCATATCCCGTTCTGCAAAAGCCTGTGCTACTACTGCGCCTGCAACAAAATCATCACCCACAACACCGAACGAGCCGCCGAATACCTCCAGTGGTTAACACAGGAAACACGTGTTCAGGGCGCGCTGTTCGATACCACTCGGCGAATGACCCAATTACACCTGGGCGGCGGCACCCCAACCTACTTAAGCAACACCCAGCTAAGCGAACTGATGGCGGCGCTGGACGAAGCCTTTCACTTCGCCGCACCTGAAGAGCGTGAATTCTCGCTGGAGGTAGACCCTCGCACCGTGACACCCGAACAGGTGTACGAGCTCTACGCGCTGGGCTTCAATCGGTTGAGCTTCGGTGTGCAGGATTTCGATCACGACGTGCAGCAAGCGGTCAATCGCGTCCAGAGCGAAGAGCAGGTGGTATCCCTGGTCGAGGCTGCCCGCGAGGCGGGGTTTGAATCGGTCAGCGTTGACCTGATCTACGGTTTACCGCTGCAGACGGTGGCGAGTTTCGATACGACGCTAACCAAGATTATTGACCTGCAACCGGATCGCATTGCCGCTTATAGCTACGCCCATTTGCCCGAACTGTTTAAAGCTCAGCGGCTAATTCGCCCCGAAGACATGCCGCCACCCGAGCGCAAGCTGGAGCTGCTGGAGCTTACGATTAACCGCCTGACGGCCGCAGGGTATGTCTACATCGGCATGGATCACTTCGCCCTTCCGAATGACGAGCTGAGCCTGGCTCGTGAGAATGGCACTCTGCAGCGCAATTTTCAGGGTTACTCTACCCACGCCGACTGCGACATGATTGGGCTGGGCATAACCTCGATTGGCAAGGTGGGCGATACCTATAGCCAAAACGTCAAGGAAACTGCCCAGTATCAGCATCGCTTGGATGAAGGGCGTTTACCGGTCTTCCGTGGCTATCGCCTTAGCGATGACGACCGCCTGCGCCGCGATGTCATTAATACTCTGATGTGTCACGGCCGACTTGAATTTGCCGCTATCGAAGCCCGGCACAATATCGATTTTCGCAGCTACTTCGCGAGTGCCTTGGCGAGCCTCGAAGAGATGGCGGACGACGGACTAATTGCTTTGCGCGACCATGAAATCGAGGTGCTGCCGTCGGGGCGATTGATGATCCGCAACCTGGCCATGGCGTTCGACGCCTACCTGAAACCAACGGAAAACCGTTATTCGCGCACGGTGTAATTTCTACAGCGCCAACCGTCTATTCCTTTACGTTGGCCGCTCTATCACCTTGGGGGTAGATAGGGTGTATATGGAGGTAATCACGCAGTAATTCGCTTGTCGATCACGCAGAATCCACTCCATGGAACCCGCACTGTCGGGTATGCAAATTTCCGAGGAGCCTGGAGATCGACCATGAGTCACTTCATAGATCGGCTGAATTTTTTCCGCAAGTCCCGCGAGCCTTTTGCCAACGAACACGGTGAGCTACGCAGCGAATCCCGCCAGTGGGAAGATAGTTATCGTGCCCGCTGGCAACACGACAAGGTAGTGCGTAGCACCCACGGGGTGAACTGCACCGGCTCCTGTAGCTGGAAGATCTACGTCAAAAACGGTTTAGTTACCTGGGAAACCCAGCAGACTGACTACCCCCGTACCCGTCCCGACCTGCCTAACCATGAGCCGCGTGGCTGCCCACGCGGTGCCAGCTACTCCTGGTATCTGTACAGCGCTAACCGCCTCAAGTACCCGTTGATCCGCAAGCCGCTGCTGGCGCTATGGCGCGAAGCGCTCAAGGCTAACCCAGACCCGGTCGACGCCTGGGCGTCTATTGTCGAAGACCCCGCCAAGACCAAACAGTACAAGCGTGCTCGCGGCATGGGCGGCTTCGTTCGCGGAAACTGGGACGAGCTCAACGAGCTGGTGGCGGCCTCTAACGTTTACACCGCCAAGCAGTATGGCCCCGACCGTATTCTTGGCTTCTCGCCGATTCCTGCCATGTCGATGGTCAGCTACGCCGCGGGTAGCCGCTACCTCTCGCTGATTGGCGGCGTCTGCATGAGCTTCTACGACTGGTATTGCGACTTGCCCCCAGCCTCACCGATGACCTGGGGCGAGCAGACCGACGTACCTGAGTCCGCTGACTGGTACAACTCCGGCTACATCATCGCCTGGGGCTCCAACGTGCCCCAGACGCGTACCCCGGATGCCCACTTCTTTACCGAAGTACGTTACAAGGGCACCAAGACGGTTTCGATCACTCCGGATTATGCCGAAGTCTCCAAACTCACCGACGAATGGCTGTCCGCCAAACAGGGCACCGATGCCGCCCTGGCGATGGCCATGGGCCATGTCATCCTCAAAGAGTTCCACCTCGATAACCCCAGTGCTTACTTCACTGACTATGTACGCCGCTATACCGACATGCCGTTCCTGGTGGAACTGGAAGTGCGTGAAGATGGCAGCTTCGCACCGGGCCGCCAACTGCGTGCGAGTGATTTTGATGCTGCCCTGGGCCAGGAAAACAATCCCGAGTGGAAAACCGTTGCCTGGGACGAAACCCGTGACCAGCTGGTGGTACCACGGGGTTCCATCGGTTTTCGCTGGGGCGAAACCGGCGACGAAGTGGGCAAGTGGAACCTGGAATCGCTGGACGCCGCAGGCGCTGAAATCAAGCCGTTACTCAGCTTGGTCAACCACTACGATAGCGTCGCGCGCGTGGCGTTCCCTTACTTCGGTGGCATCGAGCACGAGCACTTTGAGCACGTAAAAGGGGCCGGTGTTGGTGCTGCTGACGACCTGCTGTTCCACAATTTGCCCGCCAAACGCTTGAAGAGAGCCGATGGCAGCGAAATGCTGGCGGTCACCGTTTTTGATCTGATGTGTGCCAACTACGGTATCGACCGTGGCTTTGTCGGCGACGGCGAAGATGATGGCGCGACCTCGTTTGATCAGATTTGCCCCTATACCCCCGCGTGGCAGGAGAAAATCACCGGTGTCCCTGCAGAGCAGTGCACCCGCATTGCCCGTGAATTTGCCGACAACGCCCATAAAACCAACGGCCGTAGCATGATCATCGTTGGTGCCGGTATGAACCACTGGTACCACATGGATATGAACTACCGCGGCCTGATTAACATGCTGGTCATGTGTGGTTGTATCGGTCAGAACGGTGGCGGCTGGGCCCACTACGTTGGTCAGGAAAAACTGCGTCCGCAGACTGGCTGGACGCCTTTGGCCTTTGGCCTCGACTGGCAGCGCCCGCCGCGCCATATGAACTCTACTTCCTTCTTCTATAGTCACTCCTCCCAGTGGCGCTACGAGAAGCTCGAGATTAAAGAAATTCTTTCGCCGTTGGCCAAGGCCGAGGATTACCCCGGTAGCCTGATTGACTTTAACGTGCGTGCTGAGCGCATGGGCTGGCTGCCGTCAGCACCTCAACTGGACACTAACCCGCTACGCCTAGCGAAAAAAGCCGAAGCCGCGGGTATGTCCACTGCCGACTATGCCGTTCAGCAGCTCAAGAGCGGTGAACTGCGCTTTGCCGCGGAAGACCCGGATGCACCAGAGAACTTCCCGCGTAATATGTTCATCTGGCGCTCCAACCTGCTGGGTAGTTCCGGTAAGGGCCATGAGTACATGCTCAAGTACCTGCTGGGTACTCGCCACGGTATTCAGGGTAAAGATCTGGGCGACTTCGGCGGCCAGAAGCCCGAAGAAGTGGTATGGCGTGACGAGGCGCCGGAAGGCAAGCTCGACCTGCTGGTGACGCTGGATTTCCGCATGTCCACCACCTGCCTCTACTCGGATATCGTGCTGCCGACGGCGACCTGGTATGAGAAGGACGACCTTAACACTTCTGATATGCACCCCTTTATTCACCCCTTGACTGCCGCCACCGACCCGGCCTGGGAATCGCGCAGCGACTGGGATATTTACAAGGGTATTGCCAAAGCGTTTTCCAAGGTGTGTGTAGGCCACCTGGGAGAAGAGACCGACCTGGTCACGCTGCCGATGCAGCACGACTCGCCAGGAGAGTTGGCCCAGCCGGCGGTGATGGATTGGAAGAAGGGCGAATGCGCGCCGATTCCCGGCAAGACCATGCCATCGCTGATTGAGGTCAAGCGCAACTATCCCGAAACCTATGAGCGCTTCACTTCTGTTGGGCCGCTGCTGGAAAGCATTGGTAACGGCGGCAAGGGTATCGCTTGGAATACCGATGCTGAAGTCGAGCTGCTGGGCAAACTCAACCATCGCAAGCTGGATGGCCCGCATAAAGGGCGTCCGTTGATCGACAGCGCTATCGATGCCGCCGAGATGATTCTGACCCTGGCACCAGAAACCAACGGCGCCGTGGCAGTAAAAGCGTGGGATGCACTCTCCAAAATTACCGGGCGTGACCATACCCACCTGGCAAGGCCCAAACATGACGAAAAAATCCGCTTCCGCGATGTCGTCGCCCAGCCGCGCAAGATTATCTCCAGCCCGACCTGGTCTGGCCTCGAGGATGAGCATGTCTCCTATAACGCCGGTTACACCAACGTTCACGAGCTGATTCCCTGGCGCACCGTGAGTGGTCGTCAGCAGTTCTATCAGGATCATGCCTGGATGCGCGCTTTCGGTGAAAGCCTGCTGGTCTATCGTCCGCCCATCGATACCAAGGCGGCCAAAGGCTTCCAGCTTCCCGCCGACAACGGCTTCAAGAGCAAGGCGCTGAACTTTCTCACGCCGCACCAGAAGTGGGGCATCCACTCCACTTACTCGGACAACCTGCTGATGTTGACGCTTAACCGAGGCGGCCCGGTGGTGTGGCTCTCCGAGGCGGACGCGGCTGAGATCGATATCGAGGACAACGACTGGATCGAGGTCTACAACGCCAACGGCTCGATTGCCGCGCGGGCAGTGGTCAGCCAGCGGGTCAAGGCGGGCATGGTGATGATGTACCACGCCCAGGAGCGCAACGTGAACGTCCCTGGCTCTGAGGTCACCGGTACGCGGGGCGGTATTCACAACTCGGTCACCCGTGTCTGCCCCAAGCCAACCCATATGATCGGCGGCTACGCGCAGCTCTCTTACAGTTTTAATTACTACGGCACCGTCGGCTCAAATCGCGATGAGTTCGTGTTAGTGCGCAAGATGAAACACGTTGACTGGCTGGATGGTGAAGGCAATGACAGCGTTCAGGAGGCCGTGAAATGAAAATTCGTTCCCAGGTAGGCATGGTTCTCAATCTTGATAAGTGTATTGGTTGCCACACCTGTTCGGTGACCTGCAAAAATGTCTGGACCAGTCGCGAAGGTATGGAGTACGCCTGGTTCAACAATGTCGAGACCAAGCCCGGTATCGGCTATCCCAAAGAGTGGGAAAACCAGGCCAAGTGGAAGGGCGGCTGGATGCGCCGTAACGATGGTCGGATTGAACCGCGTATTGGTGGCAAATGGCGGGTGCTGGCGAACATTTTCGCCAACCCCGACCTGCCCGAGATGGATGACTACTATGAGCCGTTCACTTTCGACTACCAACACCTGCATACCGCCAAGATCGGTGAGCACCAGCCGGTGGCGCGTCCGCGCTCGCTGATTTCCGGTCAGCGTATGAAAAAGATCGAATGGGGCCCGAACTGGGAAGAGATTCTTGGCACCGAGTTCGCCAAGCGGCGCAAAGACGCCAACTTCGACAAGGTGCAGGCAGATATTTACGGCCAGTTCGAAAACACCTTCATGATGTATCTGCCGCGCCTGTGCGAGCACTGCTTGAACCCAACCTGTGTAGCGGCTTGCCCCAGTGGTGCGATCTACAAGCGGGAAGAGGACGGTATCGTTCTAATCGACCAGGACAAGTGCCGTGGCTGGCGTATGTGTATCTCCGGCTGTCCCTACAAGAAGATCTACTACAACTGGAAAAGCGGTAAGTCCGAGAAGTGTATCTTCTGCTACCCGCGTATCGAGGCCGGTCAGCCGACCATCTGCTCCGAGACCTGTGTGGGCCGCATTCGCTATCTCGGCGTGCTGCTGTATGACGCTGATCGGATCGAGGAAGTGGCAAGCTCCCCTGACGAGCGTGATCTCTACCACCGCCAGTGCGAGATTTTCCTAGATCCCAACGATCCGGAAGTGATTGCCCAGGCCAAGCGGGATGGCATCCAGGATAACGTCATCAAAGCCGCCCAGGCCTCACCGGTTTACAAGATGGCTATCGACTGGGGATTGGCGCTGCCGCTGCACCCGGAATACCGCACGCTGCCGATGGTGTGGTACGTGCCGCCGCTGTCGCCGATTCAGTCCGCCGCTGAGGCGGGGCATGTAGAGTTCGATGGCATCCTGCCCAAGATCGAATCACTGCGTATCCCGGTGAAGTACCTGGCCAACCTGTTGACAGCCGGTGAAGAGGAGCCCGTGGTATTGGCACTCAAGCGCTTGATGGCGATGCGTGTCTACATGCGCGGCAAGCACGTGGATGGCGCCCCTAATGCCGAGGTGCTCGACGCCGTAGGTCTGAGCGTAGCCCAGGTGGAAGAAATGTACCGCTACCTGGCCATTGCCAACTATGAGGATCGTTTTGTGATCCCCACCAGCCATCGGGAAATGGCCACCGAAGCCTTCCCGGAACGCGGAGGATGCGGCTTTACCTTTGGTGATGGTTGCCACGGTGAGAGCCAGCCCAACCTATTTAACGGCCGTAAGCAGACCAGCGTTTTGGTAAAACCGGTAGAGGTCTTCGACCCGCAGCCACAACTTGAGGAGTCTCGTCATGACTGAAGCCGCTACCCAATCGCCGACCCCGGTAGAGCCGTCGTTCGAACCGCTACAGGGTATGCGTAGCCTACGCGTACTGGCCCGCCTGCTCGATTACCCGACCCAGGAACTGCAGGATGCCAGCGGTGAGCTCATCGAAATTCTCAATGCCGAGCGCCGCCTGGGGGCGGCTCTCAAATCGTCGCTAATGGAGTGGTGTCAGCGTCTCCAAGAGGGCGACCTGCTTGAGCTGCAGGCCGAGTACGTCGCCATGTTCGATAAGGGGCGGGCCACGTCGCTGCTGCTATTCGAGCACGTTCACGGTGAATCACGTGACCGTGGCCAGGCCATGGTGGACCTCATGGCCGAATACAGCGCGGCCGGTTTTGAGCTGGATGCCCGTGAACTGCCCGATCATCTACCGGTGTTTCTTGAATATCTTTCGCTGTGCGATGAAGCCGAGATCGGCCGCTGGTTGGGCGAAATACGCCATATTCTGGCGTTGCTGACGGCACGGCTGGAGGAGCGGGGGGCGGATCACGCGCTGGTACCGTTTTCACTATTGGCGTTAATCGGCGCCGAGGGTGATGTCGAAGAGCATCGGCCCCAGGTCAAGAAAGAAGTGCCTGATAACACCCCCGAAGCCTTGGACGCCGTATGGGAAGAAGAAGCGGTGCGTTTCTCGGCAACCTCTGACGAAGATTGCGCGCTGCAGTCTGCCGAAGGGCGTCGCTTGGCCGAGCGCAAACACACCGTTCAGAGCCAGCCGGTACGCATTATGCCTGCTCCGTCTCTAAATGCCTCTTCCGCTCCTTCCGCCGATCGTTAATAGGAGAATCACCATGTATGACGCGATTGCGCATTACTTAACCCATCTGATCTACGGTTACTACCCCTATCTCGCGGGCACGGTGTTTCTGCTGGGCAGCCTGCTCCGTTTTGATCATGGTCAGTACACCTGGAAGACCGGTTCTAGCCAGATGCTCTCTTCAAAGAATATGCGCCTGGGCAGCAACCTGTTTCATATCGGTATTATCGTGATTTTCTTCGGCCATCTGGTGGGCATGCTTACACCGCACTGGGTTTATGCGCCGTTCCTGCACGCCGGTACTAAACAGCTAGTAGCTATCGTGGTGGGCGGTATTGCCGGTGCCATGTGCGTGGTGGGCGGCGCCATGTTGCTCTATCGTCGCCTGGCCAACCCACGCGTAAAGGCGTCGTCGAGCATGATGGATACCTTGATCCTGGGCTTGATCGTCTTACAGGCGTGCCTTGGCATGGTGACCATCATCTTCTCGTTGGGCCATATGGACGGTGAGATGATGCTGACACTCTCCAGCTGGGCGCAGTCGATTGTCTTCTTCAGCGGCGGCGCAGCGGATTACATGCAGGAAGTGTCGTGGATCTACAAACTGCATATCTTTATCGGCTTAACCATCATCCTGCTGTTCCCGTTTTCGCGGCTGGTGCATGTGTGGAGCGCGCCGTTCGGCTATGTAACCCGGCGCTATCAGCTTGTCCGCCGTCGTGGCTAAAAACTGGCTTGTGCTCGGCCAGGCCTAGAGGAGAAATAACATGCAGATGATTGATATCGAACAGCTACCTGGGGGCGTTGCTGCGCCTCCGGTACGTGTCGGCGACACCCCTATCGATGAAGCAACGATTGCGTTGGAGATGCAGTACCACCCCGCCGAAACGGCGGGGGAGGCCCAGCTTCAGGCGGCCCGCGCCCTGGTGGTCAGGGAACTGCTGCGCCAGCGAGCCAACGTCCTGGGCCTACTGTCGAGGCAGGAAACTAACGAAGCACAGGAAGATGCGGCGATTGCTGCCTTGCTCGAACAGGAGCTTGAGGTGCCGGAACCGGGGGAAACAGATTGCCAGCGCTTTTTTGAGACCCACCGCGAGCGCTTCAGCGAACCAGTGCAGTTACGCGTTCGGCATATCCTGCTCGCGGCCGCACCCGATGACTCCCAGGGTCGCGACGACGCTTACCAGCTTGGTGAAAAGCTACTCGAACAGCTTAAGCAGATACCCGAACGGTTTGCCGAATTTGCTCAACACCACTCCGCGTGCCCTTCAAAAGAGCTGGATGGTGATTTGGGCTGGCTGGTGTCAGGGCAGACTGTTCCGGAGTTGGATCGCGCTTTGCAGCACTTACCCGAAGGTCTACACGAGCGCCCCTTGGCGTCTCGCTATGGTTGGCATGTGGTGAGTATTGACGAGCGGCGAGAAGGTAGGGCGTTACCTTTCGATCAAGTGATTGACCGGGTGCGCCATAGCCTACGGGAACAGGCAACTCGACGTGCGCTGCGTCACTATTTGCTGGCGTTAGAGAGCGAAATAGGCGTCGAAGGGATTGTTCTGGATGACGATGCTGGCGGCAGCTTGATGCAATAGCTTGAAGCAATAGCAAAGCTAATAGGAGAGGCTTGATGTCCCATGTTCCTGTAGATGCTCTTTTCACTTCGCTCGGCATCGCGGTGCTAACGGTTTCCGATACCCGTGGTTTCGACGAGGATGGTAGCGGTGACCTGCTGGTTGAACATCTGAGCGAAAGCGGCCATATCCTGGTCGAGAGGCGCATCGTTTCTGATGATATCTACCAGGTTCGTGCTGTGGTCTCGGAGTGGATTGCGCGAACGGATGTCCACGCGATTCTGGTTAATGGCGGCACTGGCTTTACCGCCCGGGATACCACTCCCGAGGCGTTGATACCGCTGTTCGACAAAGCGATTGAGGGGTATGGCGAGCTGTTCCGCCACTACTCCCTGAAAACAATCGGCACAGCGACGATCCAGTCTCGCGCCGTAGCGGGGGTGGCCAACCGAACGATGATATTTGCGATGCCCGGTTCGCCCAAAGCGTGTGCCTTGGCGTGGGACAGGATTATTGCTTTGCAGCTGGACTCCCGCACTCGGCCCTGCAACTTCGCCGCCATGGTGCTGCCTTCAGCGACCCCGTGCAGTGGACGTCACACAGCGACTTCTTCCAATGAGGTGGAGCGCTTATGAACTGTCACTGCGCAGAAATAGTCACGCCCGGCTTGTTAGATCTGTTTGATGCGCGCCAACGGCTTATCGACGCAGCCACGCCCATTAATGCAGTAGAAACCATCACCCTAGAACAATCGACAGGGCGAGTGCTGGCAGAAACGCTGGTCGCACCTCTCGATATGCCGGGCGTGGACAATAGCGCTATGGATGGTTACGCGCTGTGTCTGGCTGATTACCAAGCGGCACCTCGCGGCGCAGGCTTACCCATTCTCCAACGCGTACCAGCTGGCGCAGGCGTCATGCTGCTACCGGAAGTAGGCTGCGCGCGTATTTTTACCGGCGCGCCGGTGCCCATGGGGGCAGATATTGTGGTGCCTCAAGAGCGGGTGACTCTTGATCCGCGCGGGCATATACACCTCGAGGGTAGCTTGGTGCTAGGCGCTAACATTCGTCGCCAAGGCGAGGAGACTCGCATAGGCACCCCGCTGCTCGCTGCGGGTAAGCTTCTTGATGCCGCGTCGATTGCGCTGCTGGCAAGCCATGGAATCAATGCCGTGACTGTCAAACGGCGTCTGAGGGTGGCGCTGCTTTCTACCGGCGATGAGCTGATTGCCCCAGGTACAGTGCGATCACCGGGACAGGTATACGACAGCAACCGCGCCATGCTTAACGTACTGCTAGCGCAAGCTCAGTGCGACGTGCTGGATTTGGGCATCATCGCTGATTCACCGCAGTCATTGCATCAGGCCTTTGAGCACGCACAAACCGTTGCGGATGTGGTGATGTGCACCGGAGGCGTTTCGGTAGGCGAGGAGGATCATGTACGCCCAGTGATCGAGCAGCGCGGTGGCTTACATTTTCATGGTGTCGCCATGAAGCCAGGGAAGCCCTTTGCGTTCGGTTATCTGGGCGCGGAGCCTGCCTCTTCCACACCGTTAATGGCGCTGCCGGGTAATCCTGTGGCCTCCCTGGTGGGCTGGCATCTGCTGGCGCTGCCGTTTATCCATGCCATGCAAGGTAGAGCCGTAGCGGCTCTACAGCGTTATCCGGTAAAAGCGGGCTTTTCTCAGCGTGGCCCCCAGGGGCGCTGCGAGCTACTACGGGTGGTGATGGATTGGTCACAGGGGGCTCCCGTGGCGCAGCTAGCGGGCGGGCAGGGCTCACATATGCTCAGCGCGGCTAGCCAGGCCCATGGTTATTTAATGATCAACCCCGCCACGGAGGTAACTGAAGGGGCCACCTATCACTATTACCCCATCAATCAGTTCGCCGCTTGAACAGCTTTTCCTATCGTGGCCACTGACCTCGTTTTTTTTCATAGGAGAGGGTATGTCTTCACAACACAAACCCCGCACACTGATTTATGCCTGCTCCGGCTGCTCTGATGTGGCGCAACTTGCCAATAGCGTTGCCCTGCGTCTTGACCATGCAGGAGAGGCAGAAATGTCCTGCATTGCTGGTGTGGGCGGTGGTGTGCCCGGTCTGGTGCGCATTGCCCGCTCAGGGCGCCCTATTGTAGCCATTGACGGGTGCCAGATGCACTGCGCCAGCCACTGTCTCGCCAAAGCGGATGTGATACCCACAGAGCACGTAAAGCTATATGAAAACGGCCTGCGCAAGCGGCGGGGCCAGTTTTATGATGAGCAAACAATCATCGACGTCACCGCAGAAGTAAAAGAACTCATTGCACGGCTGCCCGTTAATGCCAATACCCAAGAGGAACCCATGGAATGAGTGCGCTAGTCGATGGGTATGGCCGTACGGTGCGTTACCTGCGTATATCGGTAACTGATCGTTGTGATTTTCGCTGTGTGTACTGCATGGCTGAGGAAATGACCTTTCTGCCACGCGCCCAACTGCTTACCCTTGAGGAGATAGCCGCGCTTTCACAGGCATTTGTCGAGCTGGGCGTGGAGAAAATCCGTCTAACTGGCGGTGAGCCGCTGGTACGCCAGGGCGTACTCACGCTAGTGCAAAAACTCGGTGCATTGGAAGGTCTGCGCGAGCTGGCGATGACCACCAACGGCTCAGGGTTGGTCAAGCATGCCAATGCTTTGCGGCAAGGTGGGCTACATCGGCTCAATATTAGCCTCGACTCGCTCAAGCCCGAACGCTTTAAAGCATTAACCCGGACGGGGGATCTTGATCAGGTGATCGCGGGTATCCGTGCAGCGCGCCGCGCTGGCTTTCAGTCGATTAAGCTCAACGCCGTATTGCTCAAGGGGCGCAATGACGACGAAATTATCGACTTGGTAAACTTTGCCCGGGATGAACAAGTCGATATAAGCTTTATTGAGGAGATGCCGCTGGGCGCTATCAGCGAGCATAACCGTGGTGAAACCTTTCTTTCCACCGATGCGGTACGCGAGACCATAGAAAACCACTATCAACTCTTACCCACCACCGAGACCACCCTAGGGCCATCCCGCTATTACCGTATGGCAGACAGCCAGTCGCGCATTGGCTTTATCTCTCCCCATAGCCACAATTTCTGTGCTGCCTGTAATCGTGTTCGAGTGACGGCTGAAGGGCGGCTACTGCTTTGCTTGGGCAATGAGCACTCGGTAGATTTACGCGCCGTAATGCGACGTTATCCGGGTGATACCCAGCGGCTTAAATCGAGCATTGTGGCGGCAATGAAGAAAAAACCTGAGCGCCATCACTTCACGACGGATGGTGAAGTTCAAATAGTGAGGTTTATGAATGCAACAGGCGGGTAATACGATTCGGTCAGCGTTCAAAGCTAGCAGGGGCTAGTGGTGAATAGCGCTTTCCGTTAAGCTCCTCGACAATTTTTTATTTTTGGTTGCGTTGAGGTGATTGTATGTGGAGCCTGCTAAGGCTGTCTGCAATATCACTATCAGTACTCATGATAGCTGGTTGCTCAGATCCCAAAATTGATACTAGCTCCATGCCTGCGTCGGTTGTCTCGGTTGAGAAAGTGCGTAACTCCTTGCCCACCTACAAGCGCGATGAGTTTGATCAAGGCTTGATCATTATCGCCACGTCGACGTCGTTTAGTGGTATCGATATTCTCAACCCCCGCCGCATGAATGCCGCTGAGATTGCCGAAACGGCCAATGTGCAAATGCATGGGTTAACGGGGGATCAGGTGATCCAGCGTGCCGATCAAATTCTGCGCGAGCGTCGGGCACGCGAACGCGAACAGGCTATTCGCACCTTAAAGCGGCTGGAAGAGAAGCGTGCAAAAGCCACCAGTGATCAGCAGCAGTTAGCGCGGTTTACCATTGACAGTGCTCGCTATTATATTGGCTCGAGCCCCTATGGCGCTCCGGAACCGGTGATTGATCTTGAGGTGACCAACGGCACGGATCAGGCCATTTCTGAGCTTCTGTTGAGGGGCGTGGTGACGAGCCCTGATCACTCAGCACCTTGGGTAGACGAAACGTTTTACTACGTTGTTCCTGGTGGCATTGAGCCTGGCGAAACACTGGAGTGGAGCCTTGCGCCTAACCGCTTTGGCCCATGGGGTAATGCTCAAATACCCAGCGATGCAGAGCTGACGGTCACCTTGCAAGGGTTGAAAGGGCTTGATGAGCAGCCATTATGGGACTCCCCTGAGCTAACAGAACACGAACTGGCCAGGCTTGAGCAACTGCAGAAGGAGTATGGTGGCATTGCTTTCTCCCGTTTGGAGTGAGTCTCGTGTGGACTAAGCTCTTTGTGGGGTAAACGGTGCAAAAACCACAGCGCCCTAGCGGTTATCCGATAGGGCGCAAACATTTCTACCAATTATCTTTTCGCCAAACGGGGTTACTTACTCTTTGGCTTCATGGTCGGCGAGGGCGGCAACAATTGCCTCTTCCCACTGCCCTTCGGTTAACCCCCAATGCTCCATTTCTGACTGATCGGCGCTGCCTGCCGACGCCTCGCGCAGTTTATCGACGCTGCTGCTTTCATAGCAGTGCTTGGCGAAATCTTTGGTTTTGACATCTTTTAGCTGATTAATCATCGACATGTTGAGTTCCTTTCAAGGTCAATAGTGAGGTAATGCTCACTCAGTGTAGCTATTCTGGCCGCTTTTACCTGACTTGGTTCTCAACACTGCTTAGCTGAAGTGAGAAAAAAAGCGTAGAAAAGGTTTTCCGTGGGCTAGCCAGCCATCAGCGTATCGATAAAAATTTTACCGGCGATACTTGCCAGCAACAGCATAACCAAATTATCAAACCAGCGGTGGGGCAGCCGATTGCCCAGGCGGGCGCCTAGGGGCATGGCGGCGAGTATCACCACAAGGGCAAGAATACTAAACAAAAAGCGTTCCAGAGTTAAAATGCCCGCGTTTAAAAGCGCCGGTATTTGAACACTGGTAATAGCGACGAAGAAGACCGAGATGGAGCCAATAAATACGCTTCGTTTCAACTGCATCGCATTGAGAAACGTAACCGAGGCTGGCGCCGACATGCCTGCAGCGCCTTGAAGCACGCCAGCGAGTAGGCCAATAGGGATCACTAGTCGCGCAGCGATATTAAAAGGCAGGGCGATACGACGTTTCATCACTTTGATGATCAGGTAAAGCACGATCACACCCGCGACACCCAGTGACAGTATTTCGGGAGATAAAACGACTAATCCCCAAGTGCCCAGAACGATGCCTAGCCCGCCAGCAATGGAGAAAGCTGCCAAGAAGCGCGAGGGTAGTAGGTGGCGTCGATATTGCCATACCTGTAAAGCATTACTAAATAGGTTAGGCGCGACTAATAGAGCGATAGCGAGTTGAACGTCGTACAGCATGGTGAGAATGGGTACGACAATAACCGGGACACCTGAACCGATGGCGCCTTTGACGATACCTGCAATGAGTAGCGCTATAAACGCAATTAACAGCATAAGGTTACCGGCCCTTTTTAGCGCACAGCCGCCACGCAACCGGCAGCTGTGCGTATTGATTTTCTTCAGGATTAGGTTTTGTCTGAAAAGTCGGCGAGCGAAGGCCAGACAAGGCAAAAATCGGCGAAAAGACGGAGTTTACGTTGTGTAAATGAGTACTTTGAGCCGATTTTTAACGCCGTATGGTCGAGCGCAGCCAGTTTTCAGGCAGAGCCTAAACGCTGTTATTTCAGCACATAGCAGGGCACATAGTGCTGGCCATCGAGTTTCATGCGCCCTTGGGCTACAAACGAGGTGAGTAGCTCGTCAAGGCGTTGCATTAGTTCGGGCTCTGCGGTCAGTACAAAGGGGCCATGAGCTTCAATGGCTCGAATGCCAGCCTCTTTGACGTTGCCTGCGACGATCCCCGAGAAAGCGCGGCGCAGATTAGCAGCGAGCTCATGGGTAGGCTGCTGGCGGTGCAGCGCTAAGCCACGCATGGCGTCGTGTGTCGGTTCAAAGGTTGCCTGGAAGTCGCGCGCAATAGTCAATCGCCAGTTGTAGTAGAAAGCATCCTGATGGGTGCGCCGGAATTCAGCGATCTCATCGATGCCGTGGCGCATGGTGCGTGCAACCGAGACCGGATCGCCGGTAATGATGGTGTAGTAACGGCGGATATCCTCACCGAGGGTATAGACCAGAAATTCATCAATTTTCTGAAAGTAGGCCGCAGAATCAGCAGGGCCAGTGAAAATTAACGGAAAAGGAATATCCTGGTTGCTAGGGTGCAGCAGAATGCCTAGCAGATAGAGAATCTCTTCTGCGGTGCCCACCCCGCCAGGAAACACAATAATGCCATGGCCCAGGCGCACAAAGGCTTCCAAGCGTTTTTCAATGTCTGGCATGACAACCAGTTCATTGACGATGGGGTTAGGCGCTTCGGCAGCGATAATGCCGGGCTCTGAAACACCCAAATAGCGGCCTTCTTTACGCCGCTGCTTGGCATGGGCAACGTTCGCGCCTTTCATGGGGCCTTTCATTGCGCCAGGGCCACAGCCGGTACAAATATCTAAATCGCGCAGACCCAAGTGATAGCCCACATCTTTGGTATATTCGTACTCTTCCCGGGAGATAGAGTGACCGCCCCAGCACACCACCAGGCTAGGGTCGCGGCCGGGTTTGAGCGTGCCCGCTTTGCGCAGAATATGGAAGACCGCATTGGTGGTGCCTTCTCCCGTACTCAGGTCAAAACGATTGTGGTGCTGAATCTCATTGTAGACGTAAACGATGTCGCGAATGATCGAGGATAGATGCTCGCGGATACCGCGAATCATGCGGCCATCTACAAAGGCTTCGGCGGGGGCGTTAGTGAGCTTTAAGCGAATGCCGCGGTCTTGCTGCAGCACTTCAATATCGAAATCTTTATAGGCTTCTAAAATCGCCAGGCTATCGTCGCTGGGATTACCGCAATTGAGTACTGCCAACGCACAGCGCCGAAGAAGGTCGTGCAGACCGCTTTGAGAAGTTTTATGCAGTCGATTAACTTCATGCTGAGAGAGTACTTCGAGGCTCCCCTCGGGGGAAATGATGCTGGAAAGAGTGGCGCGAGGTTGAACGTTTTCGGTCATTAGCGGGGCTGTCCCTAATCGTTTGATGTCTCTTGGCATATTACCACGCCCAAGCGGTGGGTACAGCGCAGCGGCTGGCTCGCCGGGGTGTGCTATTATGAGGTCTATTTTATAGGGCGGCGGCAATAGCGTTTTTTGTTAGTTACTAAACTGTTGCCTAAAGCGGGTTCTCAAAGAGAGCTGCTAAAGACCGTTATCAAAGACCATGGCGCTTCACTATGTTCAATGCCCACTATTTTCGTACCTTTATTACGCTTGTTGAAACAGGCAGTTTTACCCGTACGGCGCAACGTTTAGAAATGACCCAGCCGGGCGTAAGCCAGCATGTACGCAAGTTAGAAGACTATTTAAATAAAGAGCTGCTAGAGCGCAAGGGGCGTAGCTTTACATTAACCGAATCGGGGCGGCGTGCTTACGATTACGCTTTAAAGTTATTTGCTGAGCATGAACAGTTCCGTCACGGGCTAGACGATGACTCTTTGGATAGCGGTGACTGCCGCATTGCCTCGCCGGGTAGCGTTGGCCTGATGTTCTATCCGTATATATTGGGGCAGCAGCAAATGCACCCCAATTTAACGGTCAACTATAGCTTTGCGTTCAACCACGAAATCGTCAATGACCTGCTTGAAGGGCGTTATGACATCGGGATAGTCACCGAGGCAATGCGGCACCCTGAGCTTAGCTGCAGCATTTGGCATGAAGAACCGCTCTGCTTGGTGGTGCCTGCAGATTTTGCGGGCAGCACGTTATCAGATTTAATGGGCATCGGCTTTCTCAATTATTACGACGGCATTAACCATGCCAATGCACTGCTGCGAGCCAATTACCCCGACGAGTTTCGCTCAATGACCCATTTCCGCCATCAAGGCTTTACCAATGAGGTCAGCATGGTGCTGGATGCAGTGGCCAGGGGATTGGGCTTTAGCGTGGTATCGCGATTGGTATTGGAAACTTCGCCTTGGCAGCGCCAGGTAAAAGCGTTGAACCTGCCCAATGCGGTCAATGAAGTGCTCTATTTGCTGCGCCGCCGCGACTCGGTGCTGCCTAAGCGCTACGCGAAGCTGTTAGACGGTTTTCACGCTCAGCGTCTGCAAGAAAAAACGCCCTTGATGCCGTCTAATTGATTAGGCACCAAGGGCGTTTTCGTTACTTAGAGCGCTATCGCTTCACATCTTGCCAGCTTTGCCGCTAGTTGCGATATTCGTCGATGCTAGGGCAGGAGCAGATTAACTGACGGTCACCGAAAACGTTATCGACGCGGTTAACGGCGGGCCAGTATTTAGCGGCTTGAACAGCCGCGGTCGGGAAGGCGGCCAACTGGCGGTCATAAGGCCGCTGCCAGTCGCTATCCATTAGATCCGCCTGGGTATGTGGCGCATTGACCAGCGGATTATTATCCAACGGCCATTCGCCGCTCTCCACTCGGGCGATCTCGTCACGAATGGCAATCATCGCATCGCAGAAACGGTCGATTTCATACAGCGACTCAGACTCAGTCGGTTCGATCATCAGCGTGCCCGGCACTGGGAACGACATGGTTGGTGCGTGAAAACCGTAATCCATCAAACGCTTGGCGATATCCTCCTCGCTAATCCCAGAGGCCGCTTTGAGCGGACGAATATCGATTATGCATTCGTGGGCAACGGTACCGTTCTGACCGCGGTATAGAATCGGGAATGCCGCTTCCAATCGTTTGGCAATGTAATTGGCGTTTAGGATGGCAAGCTCGGTAGCTTCCCGCAGCCCGCGGGCACCCATCATCTTAATGTAGGCCCAGGAAATGGGCAGAATGGAAGCACTGCCGAAGGCAGCCGCGGAGACTGCACCGCTATCAGTGTTGACGCCGTTGATAGGTGTTACCACATGGTTTGAAACGTAGGGCACCAAGTGGGCTTTCACGCCGATAGGGCCCATGCCCGGGCCGCCGCCACCGTGGGGAATACAGAACGTTTTGTGCAGGTTAAGGTGAGACACATCGCCGCCAAAATCGCCAGGACGGGTTAACCCTACCTGGGCGTTCATATTGGCGCCATCGATATACACCTGACCACCGTTGTCGTGAACGATCTTGCACGCTTCGCGTACGCTGGTTTCAAACACCCCGTGTGTGGATGGGTAGGTCAGCATAATGGCGGAGAGCTTATCGCTATGCTGTTCAGCTTTAGCGCGTAAATCCGCTATGTCGATATTGCCGTTTTGATCGCACTCGACCACCACCACCTTCATTTGCACCATGGCTGCCGAGGCAGGGTTGGTACCGTGGGCAGAGCTTGGAATCAAGCAGACATCGCGATGACCTTCGCCTTGGGCCGCTTGGTAACGACGAATTGCCACAAGGCCAGCATATTCACCCTGAGCGCCGGAGTTAGGCTGCATCGAGAGGTGATCGTAACCGGTGACTTCGACCAGGAAGGCCGAGAGCTCGTCGATCATTTGATGATAGCCAGCCACCTGGTCGCGAGGTGCAAAGGGGTGAAGGTGCGCAAACGAGGGCCAGGAGACGGGGATCATTTCGCTGGTGGCGTTGAGCTTCATGGTGCAGGAGCCGAGCGGGATCATTGCATGGGCAAGCGACAGATCCTTATTCTCCAGACGCTTTAAGTAGCGCAGCATTTCGGTTTCGCTGCGGTAGCGGTTAAAGGTGGGATGGCTCAAGAAGTCGCTTTCGCGCTGGCATGCCGTGGGAATGCCGGAAGCGCCGCTAGCTACCACTTGCTCGTCCAATACTGCAACGGCAAGGCCGTGCTCATCGCCCAGCAGCACATCAAACAATGTGGCTACATCGTGGGCGGTGGTGGTTTCATCCAGGCTAATACCGACATCGCCATTGCCGAAGTAGTGCAGATTAATATCATGGGTCATGGCTCGGCCATGGATCTTACCTGCATCAACACCTGTCAGACGTAGCGTATCAAACCAGCTGTCATGAGCGAGCGATACGCCTGCCTGCTTAAGGCCTTCGGCAAGCAGGGTGGCTAGGCGATGAACGCGGCCGGCAATTTTGCGCAACCCTTCTGCACCGTGATAGGTGGCATAAAAGCCTGCGATGTTAGCCAGAAGCGCCTGGGCGGTACAGATATTGGACGTCGCTTTCTCGCGGCGGATATGCTGCTCGCGGGTCTGCATTGCCATGCGCAGGGCGGTGTTACCACGGCTATCTTTTGATACGCCGATGATACGCCCAGGAATCGAGCGCTTGAGCTTGTCGGATGTAGCAAAGAACGCCGCGTGAGGGCCACCAAAGCCCATGGGTACGCCAAAGCGTTGGGAGTTGCCCACCACAATATCCGCGCCCAGCTGGCCGGGTTCTTTAAGCAGCACCAGACTCAAAAGATCGCTGGCCACGCAGGTCATTATATTGCGCTCAGCCGCGGCGCTTAATAGCGGTGCCAGATCGCGCACTTCACCACTGGCAGAGGGGTACTGAACCAGGGCTCCAAACACATCGTGGCTGGCCAACTCTTCTGCAGGGCCGGTGATCAGCTCAAAGCCAAAGAACTCGGCACGGGTTTTAACGACATCCAGCGTTTGCGGGAAAACATCGTCGGCGACGAAAAAAGCGTTGGATTTGCTTTTCTTATTACCACGCTTACACAGCGCCATGGCTTCGGCGGCAGCGGTGGCTTCGTCGAGCAGCGACGCATTAGCCAGCTCCATGCCGGTTAAATCCATGACCACCTGCTGGAAGTTAAGCAAGCCTTCCAGGCGTCCTTGAGAAATCTCCGGCTGGTAGGGGGTGTAGGCCGTGTACCAGCCTGGGTTTTCCAATACGTTGCGCTGAATCACCGCGGGCATATGGGTGCCGTAATAGCCCTGGCCAATATAGCTCTTAGCCACGCGGTTCTGGCGCGCGAGCTGCGCTAGGTACTCTAGCGCCTCTGATTCGCTGCGTGGTTCATCAAGCGCTAGCTCACTGCCAAGACGAATATCGCTTGGCACGGTCTGTTCAATCAGATCTTCCATGTGCTGCATGTTGAGCGCTTTTAACATGGTGGCCACGTCATCTTGACTTGGACCATTATGACGTTTGATAAAAGCATCGTGATCGGCCAGCTCGGCCAGACGGCGTGTTTCAAGAGACATGAAGAAGATTCCGGACGTTAAGAGAGAACCGTGCAGGGCGTTAAGCGAAGAGCCTGCCATAAAGGATAAAGGCAGGCCCTAATATATGATTCAGCTACCGCCTTTAGTCGTCGGCGCTAAGCGTTGCTTGATAGGCATCTGCGTCGAGCAGGCCATCAAGTGAGTCGCTGTCTAAACGCACTTTCATAATCCAACCGCCTTCGTAAGGCGCTTCATTGACTGTTTCAGGGGCGTCTTCAAGAGCGTCATTGACCTCAATGACTTCGCCAACAACCGGTGAGTAGAGATCAGAAGCAGCTTTTACCGATTCGATAACGCCAAACTCTTGCCCTTTGTTCAGCGCTGTTCCCACTTCAGGCAGTTCAACAAACACGACATCGCCGAGCGCCTGCTGGGCGTGATCAGTTATACCCACGGTCACGGTGCCGTCCTTATTATCCAGCACCCACTCGTGGCTTTCTGCGTAACGAAGATTGGTAGGAAGATTGCTCATGGTGTTTTCCTATATGAAACAGTTTTCTGGGCCCGAGCATACTAGCGGTTGCCGTTCGCCTTGGCGACTAGTGACTGGGGTAGATCGAGCGAATAAGCAAGCATGTTAACGTGTTTCCAATCGGAAACAAATTTCTTCGTTGCTTCAAAGCTTGCTTGGTAGCGTTATCGGTTCAGCTACTTTTCGCCGGGTTTGTGCAGAAGATCGGGTTATGAAAAAAGCGGTATCCTCTATGCACAAGCGACATCACCCTAGATGCTAGCTAAGTTTATGGTGTAAAACATTCAAATCGTGCGCTAACCAACAATAGCGTCGTTAGGACTAGCCCGTAATCGCAACAAGCCAATAATACACACCAATATTGCATACCAACAAAGCGAGGAGATGAACATGGAAGCATTAACTAGCCTCTTAGGGGCGATCAACGGCGTGGTCTGGGGGCCCGTCATGTTGATTCTGCTACTCGGTGTGGGGATCTACCTGCAGCTTGGCTTGAAACTGATGCCGATTAGAAAGCTCGGCATGGGCTTCAAGCTAATGTGGGCGGGGCGTGATGCGAAACCTGGGGTGGGTAAAGCGGCAGTTGCCAAAGAGGGAGACGAAGGGGAAATATCTCCTTTTAATGCCTTGATGACCGCACTCTCTGCGACCATCGGTACCGGTAATATTGCCGGTGTCGCCACAGCCATTGCGTTAGGTGGCCCTGGCGCTGTGTTTTGGATGTGGATTACCGCACTGGTGGGTATGGCCACTAAATTTGCTGAAGCGGTGCTGGCCGTGCGCTATCGTGAAACCGATAGCACTGGCTACCACGTGGGCGGGCCGATGTTTTACATCAAGAATGGCCTGGGTAAAAAGTGGCTATGGTTGGGCGGCCTGTTCTCATTTTTTGGCGCTGTCGCAGCCTTCGGGATCGGCAATACCGTTCAGTCCAACTCCGTTGCTGACGCCATGGACGCCACCTTCGGCGTGCCGCACTGGCTCACGGGGGTGGTCATTATGGTGCTGGCTGGCGCGGTGATTCTGGGCGGTATCAAGCGTATTGCTAAAGTGGCGGGCAAGTTGGTGCCGATTATGGGCATTGCCTACGTAGTGGCTGGCTTGTTGGTATTGATCGTCAATGCCGGGCAGATCGGTGAAGCTTTTGGTTTGATCTTCTACTATGCCTTCAACCCCATGGCGGCCGCAGGTGGTTTCGCGGGCGCCGCCGTCATGGCGGCGATTCGTTTTGGTGTGGCACGCGGGATCTTCTCCAACGAAGCGGGTTTGGGTAGTGCGCCGATCGCGCACGCGGCGGCCAAAACCAAAAATCCAGTGCGCCAAGGCTTAATCGCGATGTTGGGCACTTTTATCGATACCATTCTTGTGTGCACGATTACCGCGTTGGTGATTTTGACCTCAACGGTTTGGCAAGAGGGTGAAGCGGGGGCGTCGCTGACCGCGCTTTCGTTTGACGCTGCACTGCCTGGCTTTGGGAATCAGATTGTCGCCATTGCGTTGGCGATTTTTGCCTTTACCACCATCCTAGGCTGGTCATTTTACGGTGAGAAGTGCTGCCAGTTCCTGTTTGGCACTCGCTCCATTATGATCTATCGGGTGCTGTTCGTACTGGCCATCCCGCTGGGCGCCATCGCTCAACTGGGCTTTATCTGGCTCATGGCGGATACCTTCAACGCCATGATGGCGATCCCGAACCTGATTGCCTTGGCACTGCTTTCGCCGGTAGTCTTTAAGCTAACCAAGGACTATTTCGACGGCAAAGACGTATTGCCGGGTGAAGCACTGGATCACGACCAATAATACCCGCAGCGCGTTCATCGGCGCTGTAGGTGAACGTGAATAACAGGAGAGTCGGGAAGGCACTTAATCAGTGGCTTCCCGTTCTCTTTTTTGAGCGAACACTTTTAAGTGAGGAAAGCCCCTATGTCTGAATTAAAGCAAACGCCACTGCATGCGCTGCACCTCAAGTTAGGCGCCAAGATGGTACCTTTTGCTGGCTACGATATGCCGGTGCAGTATCCGCTGGGGGTCAAAAAAGAACATGAACACACCCGTCAAAAGTGCGGGCTGTTCGATGTCTCCCATATGGGGCAAATCAGCGTTTCCGGTGACGGCGTGGCCGAAGCCCTGGAAACCTTGATTCCTGCCGATTTGATGAGCCTTGAGAAAGGTGCCCAACGTTACGGGCTGTTCACCAACACAGAAGGCGGCATTATTGACGACCTGATGGTGGTCAATGCGGGTGATCACTTCTATCTGGTAGTGAATGCCGCCTGTAAAGATCAGGACTTGACTCACCTGCGCCTCAATTTGGCGTCAACCCATACAATTGAACCTTTGGATCGTGGCTTACTAGCGCTCCAAGGGCCTCAGGCGCGGGATGTCATGCAGCGGCTTTGCCCTGAAGCCTGTGAGCTTGTGTTTATGCAGCATGGCCGCTTCACCATTGCTGGGCAGGAGGTTTGGGTGAGCCGCAGCGGCTATACCGGTGAAGATGGTTTTGAAATTTCCGTCGCCGCCGATGCTTGCGAAGCCTTCGCTGAGCAACTGCTAGCTGAGCCTGAAGTCGAAGCGATTGGCCTGGGAGCGCGGGACTCGCTGCGTTTGGAAGCGGGTTTATGCCTGTATGGCCACGATATGGATGAGCAAACCACCCCGGTAGAAGCAGGTCTAATCTGGGCGATTGGCAAGCCCCGGCGCCGTGGTGGTGATCGGCCGGGAGGTTTTCCAGGCGCCGATGTGATTCTTCATCAGGTCGATGCCAAAGATCACACCCGCAAGCGTGTTGGGCTGTTAGCTGAAGGTCGCGCGCCGGTGCGTGAGGGTGCGCCGCTTGTGGATGAGGCAGGCAATGAGATTGGAATCGTTACCTCCGGCAGCTTTGGTCCCAGCGTCGGTAAGCCTGTGGCGATGGGTTATGTCACTCGCGAGCAGGAAGCACCGCAAAGCACTGTATTCGCGGTGGTACGCGGTAAACAGTTACCTATGGTGGTAACTCCCATGCCGTTTGTAAAGCCGGGCTACTATCGCGGCTAGAAGCGTGTCCATCTACCCGCGGCCCCTGCTTAAGCTAGGGGCCGTTGCTTTATAATGGACAGTATTACGAGGGACGGTTTCAAGCGAGTGTTTTAGCGCAAAACCTGCTTGGGATCGATGGGTTTGCCGCCTTGGCGCAGATCAAAGAGTAGATCATAGCGTTGGGTGGCACTGCTTTGACCTACCTCACAAAGTGGGTCTCCCGCGCTAACCTGTTTGCCTACCTCGACCAAAATGCGCTCGCAAAGGGCGTATACGGTTTGGAGGTTATTGGCATGGTGCACAATCACCACTTCACCCAACTGACGCATACCGTCGGCAAAGCGTACTTCGCCAGGGGCGACGGCTTTAGCCTGAGCGCCAGCTTGAGTAGCCAGCAGCATGGGCTGCAGGGTGCCTCGGCTGTCTGGCCCGAAGCGGCGAACCACTCGATAATCCTCCAGCGGCCAGGGCCAGCGCCTGGCTGATGAGGGTAGCGCCTGACTGGGAGCGCTGCTGGTAGGTGCAGCGGCAGGCTTGTTAGCGCTTGAAGAGCTGCTACTGTTTGCTGAGCTTCTAGATGAACTTCGCGCCGCTGAACCGCTAAGGGGGAGGCTGACTATTTGGCCAATTCTCAAATTAGTGGGAGAGGCACTAGGGTTGGCACTCTGAATGCGGCCACTGGTAGTGCCAAAATGTCGGGCGATGCTCGAGAACGTATCACCAGGACGGATTTGATAGCGGTAGGGGCCACCTGAAGGTGCCCGCTCCTGCTGGGTAGGAATTAATAGACGTTGCCCAATTTCCAGGCGCCGCGTATCGGCACCTGGGTTAAAGCGCTCCAAGCGTTCCAGTGGCACGTTAGCCCGGGCCGCCAGCTTACCCAGCGTGTCGCCACGCTGTACTTGCACCCAGTTGCCACTGAACTGGCTGGCGCTAGGAGCGGCTGCTCGCTGGGATGACGATGGAGGAGCGCTGGAACAGCCGGTCAGTAGTCCCGCTAACAGCCAAACAGTGAGCCAGCCGGCTAGGCGTGATCGGTTCGGCTGTCCAGCATGCCATCTTTTTCCAACCAGAGTGCATTGATCCATGTGTGGAAGCGTTCCTTATGCTGCTTTTCTTCGTGGTTTTCTGATGCGTACATCCACTCAGGAATGCTGAGTTGCCGTGCCTGTAATGTTATGGGCGCTTCCCTGCCGCATAAAAAGCCCCAAAACGTCGGCGAGGGGTTAGCGTAGCTGATCGTCACATCCAGGATACCATCCAATTGGTTGCCTAGCAGACTAAGTACTTGGGCAATGCCGCCCGCTTTAGGGCGTAATAAGTGGCGGTAGGGGCTCTGCTGGGCATCGCGTTTGGCAACCGAAAAGCGGGTGCCCTCGACAAAATTAAAAATCGCAATGGGCGAGAGCCTTGCCTGCTGGCACATCCGTTCGGTAGCTGCTCGATCAATGGTGGCCAGCTTAGGATTTTTAGCGACTTGTTCGCGGCTAAAGCGGCGCATAAAAGGAAATTCTAGCGCCCAAAAAGCCAACCCTACGATGGGGATCCAGATCAATTGACGTTTTAAGAAAAAACGCGGCATGGGGATACGCCGATGCAACGCCATCAACAGCATAAAGATATCCGTCCAACTGCGGTGGTTGGATATCACCAACCACCACTGCTGTGGACTCAAATTATCAGGTACGCTGGCGTGTAGCACGGGTTTGAGCCAGTGCCGCATCCACCAAAGATTAACGCCTATCCAGTTAAGCGCAACGCCATTCAGCCCCTGCAACACTAACTGTTTAAGCCGCTGCCCTGGGGCAATGACTTTAAGTAGCGTCAGCAGAATGAGAGGTACGCCCCAGAACAGCGTGTTGAGCGTTAGCAGCAGAGCGCTAATCAGCCCCTTTAAAATAGGCATACCACGTTTCCTTACCGTCAGACCAATAACGTAATACTGAATGCTAAATGATCCTAGCCACGCTGCCCAGCAGAAACCTACAGCAATTCATTAGCTTGATGATGTTTTAGGCGAGCGGCAGTGAAGGGGCTTGGACGGTGTTCAAGAGAACGGTGCGCAGTGCATGGGTGGCTACGGAGAGCTCTTGGTGAGTCAAAATGCCGACCCGGCAGGAGATAGCGGGCGCTGTCAGCGGTATGCAGCGAGCGCCCAGTTCATGCATTTGACGAATGCACATGGAAGGCACAGCGCTGACGCCCAGACCGTCGGCAACCATCCGCCCCACGGTGGAGAGCTGGTGGCTTTCAAAGGCCACAGTGAGCTCCATATCCTGTTTGCTCAGCTCCTGTTCCAATAAACGACGTACCATGGAGGGGCGCTGAAGAGTAATGAAATCGTAGCTTAGCAGCGTCGACCAGGCGAGCTGGGTGTTCTGGGTTAACGGAGAGCCAGTCGGCACGACCGCCACAAAATGGTCTTCAAACAGCGGCGTAAAGAGCAGGCTGCCGGTACCCTCCGGAGAAAAAGCGATCCCCATCTCTACCTGTCGGGAGCGCACCATGGCGGTAACCTCCTCGTTGATGACATCGTGCACGGTTATGTTGATTTTGGGGTACTGTTGGCGAAATTTAACCAGCGCCGCAGGGAGTAAGTTACCGGCAAAGGCGGGCATCGCCGCCACGCTAAGGCGCCCCAGCTGGAGGGTGAAGCGCTGGCGCAAACGCTCCTCGGTATTGTCCCACTGGGCCAGCAGATGTTTGGCTAGCGGTAGTAGCGACTCGCCTTCTGGGGTTAATCTGACGCTGCGGGTGCTACGAATCAGCAGTTTGCCACCCAGGGACTCTTCCAGGCCTTTAATCGCCAGGCTTAGCGCTGGTTGGGATAAATGCAGGCGCTCGCAGGCTTGAGTAAAGCTGAGGGTTTGGGCGACCGCCAGAAAGGCGCGCAGCTGTTTGACGGTCATAAAGCACCTTTTATAAGTTTAAAAAATAAATTGATAAGAAAAACAAACTTAACAAATATATCATCTCGCACAACACTGGCACTATCGTAAGCTTCAGTTCGCGAATTTTTGACAGCACTCATCTACGATAATACTGATCATCAACAACAATGTGAGGCACAACAATGGCAGGATTCGATAAGCGTGTAGCTTCCTACGAAGAGGCTATGGAAGGCATCGAAAGCGGTATGACCGTCATCGCCGGTGGCTTCGGGCTCTGCGGTATTCCCGAAAACCTGATTGCCGAGATCAAGCGACGCGGCGTCACTGACCTTACCGTGGTATCCAATAATTGCGGTGTCGATGGTTTTGGCTTGGGAATACTGCTTGAAGACCGCCAAATCAGTAAGATTCTGGCCTCTTACGTAGGTGAGAATGCCCTGTTTGAGAAGCAAATGCTCAACGATGAGATTGAAGTGGTGTTAACGCCTCAAGGCACATTGGCGGAAAAAATGCGCGCAGGCGGCGCTGGTATTCCCGCCTTTTACACCGCTACCGGTTACGGCACGCCGATTGGTGAGGGGAAAGAGGTTCGCGAGTTTAATGGCCGACACTGTATTTTAGAAGAAGCCATTGTAGGTGATTTTGCCATAGTGAAAGGCTGGAAGGCGGATCGCTATGGCAATGTAATGTATCGCCATACGGCGCAGAATTTTAACCCCATGGCCGCCACGGCGGGGAAAATTACCGTGGTGGAAGTTGAAGAGATCGTTGAACCGGGTGAGCTTGAGCCTAGCCAGATCCATACCCCAGGAATTTATGTGGATCGGATTATTCAAGGCACGTTTGAAAAGCGGATAGAGAAACGCACGGTGCGCAGCTAATACGCCGCGCCTTCAAACTCAACACTAGCTTCTCATTTAACGATTCAACAAGAGGAAGTCACCATGGCTTTAACACGAGAACAGATGGCTCAGCGTGTCGCCCGCGAACTTCAAGATGGTTTTTACGTCAACCTGGGCATTGGTATTCCCACCCTGGTTGCCAACTATATTCCGGATGGCATCGATGTCATGCTGCAATCCGAGAACGGTCTGCTGGGGATGGGCCGCTACCCCACCGAAGACGAACTTGATCCAGATATGATTAATGCGGGTAAAGAGACGGTGACGGCGCGCCCAGGCGCAGCGATTTTTTCTTCCGCAGAATCATTTGCGATGATTCGTGGTGGCCACGTGGATCTCACCGTGCTGGGGGCTTTCGAGGTGGATCAGCAGGGCAATATCGCGTCCTGGATGATTCCAGGGAAGTTGATCAAAGGCATGGGCGGTGCCATGGATCTCGTTGCCGGTGCCGACAATATCATTTGCACTATGACCCATGCCTCTAAGCACGGCGAATCCAAGCTATTGGAAAAATGCGAACTACCGCTGACCGGCGCAGGCTGCATTAACCGCGTGTTGACAGATTTAGCTTATCTTGAAATCAAAGACGGTGCCTTTATTCTCAAGGAGCGCGCTCCGGGCGTAAGCGTTGAGGAAATCGTCGAGAAGACGGCGGGCAAACTGATTGTGCCTGACCATGTTCCCGAAATGACGTTTGATGCCGAGTAAGTACGCTCCCATTAGCCCGAATGATAAACAGCCGAAGGTTAGAGGGTTAAATAAACTGCACAGTGAGACGCTAGCGCCATTACTGCTAGCGTCTCAGGCCATTTCACAGCGCGTATGGTGGGGTAGCAGTAAATCGGCAATACGCTCGTGATTATCTTCAACGTGCTTTTGGGCTAACGCCAGGCCGCCTAGGCAGAGGCGATGTTCATCGCCATTGGCGAAGACTGTTTTCTGTGGTGTGGTGGGGTAGAAGCGGTGATCAAGCAGTGATGATACCGTGAAGACACCGTTTTGCTGGCCCTCAAGGCTTGGCATGCCCACTTCACTTAGGCGTTGATCCAGCGTTTTCAAGGGCTCCCCCAACTGCCCACAATCAAAGCCAGCGTGATGCAATCGAGGGCCCATCACCGCTATCCAGGCAGCCAAGGGGTGAGCTTGCTGTAGCTGTTGATAAAGCGCCCAGCTAGGCATCGGCCAGGGGCGACCGCGGCAGAGCAAATTATGCCCCTTGCAATCCTGAGGGTGAGATTGTTGCACCAGCCCTTCAATGGCTTCCCGGGGCGCCTTGGACAATGTGCCTATTTGCAGTTCTGCCAGCACCAGCCAACTACTGCCGTCGCTTGGCGCGAGTAGTTGCACTAATAGGCCTTTATCGGCCATGGCGTAATGGCCCATGACGCGATAGCCCATATGAGCTAAATTGCCGGTAAGCGCGGCAGCGGCAAAGGGCCCGTAATTGAGCGTTACCAGCGTTAAATATTCAGCCGCCGTTGATAGTGGCCAAAGTCTAAGGGCGCCGATGTCGGGATGGGTATGTACATAGTCAAGCCACAGCTGCTGAACGAACTCCTGACGCTGCATGGTGAACTCCTTGCCTAAAGTGGCACACCTAGCGTGAGCCATTAAATAACTGCTCAGTATAGGCAAGCAGGGTAAGCAAGGGTTCAACGGCTATTAACGAGCGGTTAAACGGCAAGTAGCTGTTGATCGCGGACAAACTGATCAAATTCAGTAAAGCCGCCTACATGGGTTTGATCGACAAATACCTGCGGGACAGTGTGAATGGGTTTACCCGCTGTTTTGGCGATATCTTCTTTAGTGACGCCTTCAGAGGGCATATCCACATAGCGATAGCCTTCAATTTTTCCGACTTTTTCCAAATGCTCGGCCAGCTGTTTTGCGCGTACGCAGAAAGGACATGACATCCGACCAAAAATAACCACGAACATAGGTGGTGCTCCTTTACGATAAACTGAGTAAGTTATCAGGTAGACAGTAACTGAAGGGTAAATAGCCGTTTGGCTAAGCGATAAATTCGCGCCCATTGTGGCTGAGCAGAGCTCGTTTCGCCAATAGTAGCTCGCTACACGAACCATTAATGTCCGTTATCACCTGGGAAAACCAACAAGCCTATGCAAACGCTCACCGCTGACCAATACACCTTTCTTACTGATCTGTCGAAAGCGTACCGAGATAGGCACTTGCCATCCATTAAACGAAAAAGTGACTGGAACCCGCGTTTAGGGGTTGATGCGCTATGCTTCCAGCATCATGGCGCTAAGCACATGGTGGGGGCGTTGATTACGCCCTGCGAGCTGTGGCTGGTTGCAGTGCCTGACCACTCCCTGCTGACCGAGACTCTGGCGGATACGCTTACGCTTTCTCTGCCTTCAGGCACATACCCACTATCTCTTGAGCGCTTGCCAGGCGGCTACGGACTCTATAAGCGCGCCATTTTGCGAGATTTAAGCGAGCTGGAGAGCATGCAGGAGGCCGCGAGGCTGGCGCAGCAAATGATGGCGCGTTTAATGCAACCCGATGAAGGGCTCAACGCCTAAGTGCAGCCAGCTATACTGTCAGGATTTCTACAAACAGTATCTTCCATCCACGCAGTGAAAAAGGAAATTACCCATGACTTCCCAAGCCGTTACAACACCGCGAGTTGCGCTGGTAACCGGTACTAGCAGCGGGATCGGTGCCGCTGTGGTTAAGCACTTTTGCGAATTAGGTCATCAAGTGCTTGCCGTCGATTTTAATCCGGCTGGTAAGGCGGTCGCTGAAAAATCCGGCGCGGCGTTCTTTGAGGCGGATCTAACCGATCCCGACGCCTGCCGTGCGGCGGTGGCGGATGCGGTCAAGCGCTTTGGCGGTGTTGATATATTGGTCAATAACGCTGGGATTCAGCACGTTGCCCCGATTGAGACCTTCCCCGAGGAAAAGTGGCGTCAGATTATGGACTTGATGCTAACGGCGCCTTTCTTACTAACACAGGCGGCTTGGCCGCATATGCGTGAAAAGGGTTGGGGACGCATCGTTAACGTGGCCTCGATACACGCTCAGGTGGCTTCACCAGGGAAGGCGGCGTACATCAGTGCCAAACACGGCATGATTGGTTTGACCAAAACGGCGGCGCTAGAGGGCGGTGAACAAGGCATCACCGCGAATGCGGTATGTCCTGCCTATGTGAAAACCCCGTTAGTGGACAACCAAATCGCCGACCAGGCTAAATTGCACGGTATGGATGAGCAGGAGGTCATCGAGAAAGTCATGCTCAAACAGGCGGCCATCAAGCGCTTGATCGAACCTGAAGAGGTGGCGCAATTAGTCGCTTATCTGGCATCCGACGCAGCCGGTGCTGTGACTGGCTCAAGCTTTAATATCGATTTAGGCTGGACGGCGCATTAATTAATCAGTTTGGCCCCGCCAGTGACCTTGATGTGGTTGGCGGGGTGCTTTGTTGCAGGCTTTAACGACGTACGGGGCGTTTTTGTAGTTTGCGCTGCAGGGTGCGGCGGTGCATGCCCAGCGCTCGTGCGGTGGCGGATATATTGCCGTCGTGCTCCTGCAGCACTTTCTGAATATGCTCCCAGGTGATGCGGTTAATCGATGGCGGATTGTCTGCAAGCTCAATATCCGGGTCACCGCTTTGGCGCTCGAATGCGGTTAATACATCGTCGGCATCCACCGGCTTACACAGGTAGTTAACCGCGCCGAGCTTAATCGCCTCCACTGCGGTGGCAATGCTGGAGTAGCCGGTCAGCACCACAATGCGACACTGGGGCACGGTGGCAAGCAGCTCCGGAAGCAGTTTTAAACCTGAGCTGTTTTCCAGTTTTAAATCAAGGGTCGCCATGGTGGGTGAATGCTGCGCGGCCATGGTCAGGGCCTGCTCGGCATCGTGGGCAACTATAACGTCGTAACCGCGGCGCGTAAGGGCACGGTTCAGCACATGACAAAACATTTCATCGTCATCTATGATTAGCAGGCGTTGCTCTCGCGTTTGCATGTTGTCCTCAATCCATAACTGGCGGTGCTTGGGGCGGGCGCGATTAAGTTGGCGCTGCGCAGCGGGGCAGCGTGACTTCCGTTAGCGTACCCCCTTCCGGGTGATTATACAGGCTTACACCACCACCAAAGCGATTGATGGTGGCATGGGTTAAAAACAAGCCGATGCCCATGCCTTTGCTTTTAGTCGAAATAAACGTCTCACCCAACTGGTCGGCGATCGACATGGCGACACCTGGGCCATGGTCACGAATATCGATCACCACGCTCTCACTCTGCCAGTCTAAGCGTATGGCAATGTGCTCAGGATTGGCGTCAGCGGCGTTATTGAGCAAATTGGTCAATGCTTGGTCGAGCGTGGCATCGACGGCCAGCCAAGGTCTTCCGCGTTTCTCTGCCACATCGAACTGATGGCTCACATCAGGACGAAGCACCAACCAGCGCTGAACAACCCCCGCTAACCACACTTCTGCATCGAGCACTTCGGGTTCTGCCATACGGCGCCGGTCTGCGTTGGAGACCAAATTTTGTAGGCGTGATTTGCATACGTCGACCTGCTGGCGCAATAAGTTAATGTCCTGATCAAGCGTCGAATCGGCGGGGGCATCGGCCTGCATCTCTTTGAGGAGGACTGCCATGGTAGAGAGTGGTGTGCCCAGTTCGTGGGCAGTGCCCGCGGCCTGGGTTGCGACCGCCAACACCTGCTCATTGCGCAGGGCCGCTTCCCGAGTGCGGGAGAGCGCCTGATCACGGCTACGCAGCGCGTGAGCCATTTTGTAGATAAAAAAGGTTACCAGCCCCGCAGAGAGGCCAAAGTTAAGCCACATGCCTAGTATATGCAGGCTCAAGGGGCTATCACTGTTGATATGGCCCAGTTGCGGGATGGGGTGGTAGGAGAACATTAAAAAGGTATAGCCCGCCATGGAGCATGCGGCGATGATCCAGGCATGGCGCCAGGGCAGGGTGGCGGCGGCGATGGTAACCGGCACCAGGTAGTAGGTAATAAAAGGGTTGGTGGAACCGCCCGAGAAATAGAACAGTAGTGTTAAGCCGGTGATATCGGCAAGTAAATGCAGCAAATACTCAAGGTGCGTCACCGCGCGGGGACGGCCCAGGCGCCACCAAGTGGCAATATTGAGTACGCCCATTGAAATGACCACGCTCACCACGGCGGTCACCGGTAAATCGAAGGCGAGCAGTTCAACGCCCACCACAATCGCCAGTAAAAAACCCGTCCAGGTGATGCCGCGCACAATAGTCAGTCGCACCAAGTTACGGTTGGGTGTAGAAAGCGGGAGGGGTAGGGCAGTCGGCATGATGGGCTTACTTGGTTTTGGCTTTAAAGCCATGAATGACAGATTTAATCAACAGGGTCATCACGTAGGTTGTCCAGCCCGCCGACGCCAATATATTGAACAGCAGCATTTTAGGCGGCAACCAGGCGCTACCCAATAACGCTTCAAGCATGATGTGGAGGAACATCGCCAGCAGCAACGGCAGAGCCAGGGTATGGATCCACATATCGGTGCGTCGCTTGCGAATATGGTAGCGGCGCAACAGGTAACGCAGTGGCCGATGAGCCCAGCAGAAAACCACTAGAGCACCAATCACCAATAAGCTAGCAAGAGTGGGTTCTGTGCTGCCGATATGAACGGAGAGCGAAATCGACCAAGCGAGGCTTAGCCACATCAATCCTTCCAGGCTGGCAATAATATCCGCATAGCGGCGCACGTTCTGCATAAACAACCGAATCCTTAGCGTCAAAAACTAACTTTTATAAACGACTGCAAAAACTAACCGTTAGATCTGGATCTTGAAAGAGCTGTGTCTCTAAAACAGCGCCGCCATAATACGATACTTGGGCTGGGGTGTGGGCACTTGAGGAGCGGATTTATCCCATCGCGCAATTGCGTATACTGTACATGGCGTATTTTACCCGACTTAACACCACTACAGGACATGCCGTGGACACTGTAACACTGACCCGCCCCGATGACTGGCACCTTCACTTGCGCGACGATGAGGCGCTCAACGCGGTGGTAGGCCATACCGCAGCGCAGATGGGGCGGGCGATCATTATGCCCAATCTCACCCCGCCGGTTACGACTACGGCTCAGGCGCTTGAGTATCGTCAGCGTATTCTTGCTGCCTTGCCAGCGGGCAGTACCTTTGAGCCCTTAATGGTGCTCTATCTCACCGATACAACTCCACCGGAAGAGATCGAGCGCGCGGCACAAAGTGGCATTGTCAAAGCGGTGAAGCTTTACCCGGCGGGTGCCACGACTAACTCCGATTCAGGGGTGACCGATTTGGCCCACTGTGACGCCACTATCGAAATGATGGCTAAGGTTGGCATGCCACTTTTGGTGCACGGTGAAGTCACCCATGCTGAGATCGATATTTTTGATCGCGAAGCGGTGTTTATTGAAACAGTGCTAAAACCGCTGCTGGAACGCCATCCGGCGCTGAGAGTAGTGTGTGAGCATATCACCACCCAGCAAGCCGCAGAGTTTGTTGCCCAGGCACCGGATAATGTGGCCGCCACCATTACTGCGCATCACCTGCTGTTTAACCGCAATAAGATGCTGGTGGGTGGGATTCGTCCTCACTACTACTGCCTGCCCATTCTAAAGCGTGAGCAGCATCGCCAGGCGCTGCTTAAAGCAGCCACCAGCGGTAGCCATAAGTTCTTTTTGGGCACCGATAGCGCGCCCCACTCCCAGGGGGCTAAAGAGTCAAGCTGCGGCTGTGCCGGTGCCTATACTGCCCCCGTGGCCATTGAGCTTTACGCCACCGCCTTCGATGAAATGGGTGCCCTGGATAAGTTGGAAGCCTTCGCCAGCCTGAATGGGCCGCGTTTTTATGGGTTATCGGCTAACGCAGACACCATTACGCTAGAGCGACGGGGTTGGACACTGCCGGAGAGTTATCCTTACGCTCAGGGAGAGAACATTATTCCATTGCTGGCGGGGGAGACGCTTAACTGGGCGGTTAGGTCTTAACAAGCCAGGTCTTAACAAGAACCGTCGACGCTTTAACAGTCGACGGCTCCAAGCGCTTAGTAAGCCCTGTTAGACGTTGCCAAGTTGCTTAAGCATTTGGTCAACCATGCGCGATGAGTGGTCGGCGGCCACTTCCAGAAATTCATCGAAGGAGAGGTGGTTGTCGCCACTGCCAGGAATGTCAGAGAGCGCGCGGATCACCACGAAGGGGCACTGGTAGAGGTGGCACGTTTGAGCAATGGCTGCGCCCTCCATCTCTACCGCAAGCATGCTAGGGAACTGGGCACGGGTAGCGTCTACCCTTGCAGGGTCAGCCATAAAGGCGTCACCGGTAGCGATCAAGCCTTCGCGTACCTGGACTTCACCTAACGAGACGATGGCATTACGCGCCACTTCTCGCAGCGATTTGTCGGCCAAGTAGGCGGCGGGCATCCCTGGCACTTGGCCTATCTCGTAGCCAAATACCACGGCGTCGACGTCGTGATGGCGTACTTCGTCTGAAATGATTACATCGCCAATGGCTAAATCGGCGGCAAAGCCACCGGCGGAACCGGTATTGATAATGGCATCGGGCTGATGGCGCTCTAATAAAATAGCCGTGCCTACTGCGGCATTGACCTTACCAATCCCTGACTGCAGCACAATGACCTCAAGGCCGTAACGCGTGCCGGTATGGAAGACAAAACCCGCGTGCTCGTAGCGTTGGGGATTGTCCAACTGACTCACCAAGGTGCTCACTTCCTGCGCCATTGCGCCAATAATACCAATACGCTTCACTGCGCCATGCTCCTACATTAAAAGTGGTGTTGTTTAACTCAGGCGTGCTCTAGGGGAGCTAAATCGTGCTTCTCGGCGGCTTCAAGGGTATTTTCCAGCAGAGTAGCTACGGTCATCGGCCCCACGCCGCCAGGTACGGGGGTGATAAAGCTGGCGCGTTCGGCGGCGGTGGCAAAATCAAGATCGCCTTTTAACGTGCCATCCTCCTGACGATTGATGCCTACGTCGATCACGATAGCGCCCGGCTTAATCCATTCGCCTTTCACGATACCCGGCTTGCCGACGGCCACGACCAGGATGTCGGCTCGGCTTACGTGATCTTCAAGGTTGCGGGTAAAACGGTGACATACGGTGGTGGTACAGCCTGCCAGCATCAGCTCCAGCGCCATAGGGCGGCCTACAATGTTAGAGGCGCCCACAACGGTGGCATCTAAGCCGCGTAGCGCAATATCGCTCTGTGCCAGTAGGGTCATGATTCCTTTCGGCGTGCAGGGGCGTAGGGCGGGCATACGCTGCGCTAAGCGGCCAATGTTGTAGGGGTGAAACCCATCGACGTCTTTGCCAGGCAGAATACGCTCTAAAATGGGCTCGGCATCGAGATGCTTGGGCAGTGGCAGTTGAACCAAGATGCCATCAACGGTCGGGTCGCTGTTGAGCTGATCAACCAGGGCTTCCAGTTCATGCTGTGAGGTTGTAGCGGGTAGGGCATGCTGAAAGGAGAGAATGCCAGCTTGTTCGCAGGCGCGGTGCTTATTGCTGACATACACATGAGAGGCGGGATCGTCCCCGACCACAACCACGGCTAGTCCCGGTGCCCGTCCGCCGGTTTGACGGCGTGCAGCGATCTTTTCGGCAACCTGTTGGCGGACAGTAGCAGCGATGGCTTTGCCATCGATTAGTTGGGCGGTCATGTAATGGAGTCCCTGTGAATGTTAAAAATAGCCTAGGCATTAAAGCGCTCAAGCCACAGCGCTTTAAAGGCGGTAATTTTCGCACGCTGGAGCATCCAGGCAAAGCGCCTTCACGAACAATCACTTTAATGGTTGACTTTAAAATTAAAAATAGTAATATATGCCTCGCTTGAGACGGGCAGCACGGTAGCGTCTAAGGTGATAAAAATCGGGATGTAGCGCAGTCTGGTAGCGCGCCTGCTTTGGGAGCAGGATGTCGGGGGTTCGAATCCCTCCATCCCGACCAATCACTTAGCATGAAAGGTAGTAGTTTGCTTTTCCAAGCTGCAGTTGTGGTCTAGTGCTCATCGGTATTCGTATTATATGAATACTATATGTGCGCCCATAGCTCAACCGGATAGAGCAACGGCCTTCTAAGCCGTAGGTTGCGGGTTCGATTCCTGCTGGGCGTGCCACCTAATTCAGTGGTAACAACCTGTCAGAATCATATCTTCAAGCGCATGCTATTTGTTCTACGTAAGATTGTCTTTGGTGGGTGTAGCTCAGGGGTAGAGCCCCGGATTGTGACTCCGGTGGTCGTGGGTTCAAATCCCATCATCCACCCCAGTGACAATATTTGCGTTTCC